>CALJIY010000541.1 GCA_937973945.1 uncultured Saprospiraceae bacterium
AGCCAATCAAGGAGGAAGATTGAGTGAGATCATTCAATTGAATTCTGAATTGACTGCTAAAGAAGCGTATAGTAATGCAGGACAGTTATTAGATGTTGCACTTGAGTTTGGTACGACGGCAGAAGCATTTAAGCTTTACCAAAACACACCAAATCCATTTAAGGAAGTAACAACTATTTCTTTCGACTTGCCAGCAGCTACAACTGTACAGTTAACGATCTTTGATGTATCAGGAAAATTAATGAAGTCTATCAGAGGCGAATTTAATAAAGGGTACAACGAAGTACAAATCAACAAGTCAGAGTTAGGAGAGAATGGCATTTACTTCTATAACATAGAGACAGCAGGTCACGTAGCGAAGAAGCGAATGATCTTAATTGATTAATTCAAGAACTACGTTTATTTACTAAAGCATTAGCCTTTAGAATATAGAACTGTAGACTAATAATAGACCCTCTTAGAAATTTTTCTAAGAGGGTTTTTTATTTTGAATTCCTAATACCATTCTCCTTAATATAATAACCCTTAACCAACTCTTCAATGGTAGCTGGTCTAATAGATAAAACAGCCCCTTTAAAATGTAGTGCCTTGTCGACCATGGCATGATTAAAATCAACTTGAATATAGTCTGGCGTAATATCTATAATCTTACCATTATGATTTAATCCCTCATCATCCATCAGATTAACGAGATTTCCAATTTTGATATAATCATCTGGCACATCACTTGCCCGCTTGAAATCTTCTGGATTGATTTTTAAAATATTTAGGGCATTGGATCGCCCATAAGCTTGATCCACGGATAGAATAAATTCAAAGCTATCGTCCTCTTTTAGTCCATATAAATTTTCTTCAAAACTCGCTAATAATTTTCCTGTTCCAAAAAGGGCAGTAAATGGGTATCGAGAATCCATTCGCTCCAGTAATTCTCCATCGCTATTGGTGTCTCTAAGTTCATAGACGATAGTCACTACTTTATGTTCTTCAATAATTAAATTCATAAATACTTATCAAGTTGAGCCATAATTTGGCGGTCTAAATCACTTTTATCTAAATAAAAAGCTTTATTATTTCTTATTAATTTAGCTATTGTTTTATTCCCTTTCCAAAGTAGAACCTTTCCACTCAAAACGTTAGTTCCATAATAGATCAATAGATGACCTAAAAACAAATCTCTTTCTAAAGGTTGTACTTGAATGGACATTTGAGAGAAATTCTCTTCTTTGTCTCTAAACTCAGAGACTAGATAATTCTCTGTGCTATTCATCCTTCCCAATCCATTAAAGGTGGTGTTATTGATTTTTAGTTTTATTTCTCCGAGATCATTAATAACCTGAAAGTGTAATGGAATTAGATAATTATTGTTGTCAAGATAGAAGCCTAAATAATCTCCTATCAAGAAATTAATTATTTCGAGTCTATTAATAGAGGTAGACAAATCGGAATCTTTATGCGGTAAGTTACCATTGATCTCCAATCGTTGAGAATATAAATGATAGTAAAAGACGGGATTAATGTCCTTACTGATTACTTTCTGTTCTTGTGTTGCCGCATCGGGTACTTGTTCTAAAACCATTTTACCCACTACAGGGTTATTACTTTTATCAAATCCACAATAAGCCCCTAATAATACAGGCTTATGCTGCATCATATTTCCGTAAAACAGATTCACAAAACATTCTTTCCCTACACTTGAATTTTCTTTGCTAAAATAAAAAGATAAGGCACTCCCTCCTGTAGAGGTACATTTCCCATAGTAAGTATAAAAGTTAGCATCATTACTTTCTTCCCAATTTAGAATCTCCCAAGTAGCCGTTTTTAAATTAAAGATGGTCAACTTAGATTTTACATATAATTGTTTGTCAATAACATAGTATCCAATATAATAAAGGACATCGACGCTTTTGTCGGTTTCTTCAAAATGATTTTTTTCTTTATGTCGAACTTTATCGGTGATATAAGGGGAGTCCTTCAAGTAGTGACCGTAATTATCGTAACCAATCGCTAAAATTAATAGAGATAAGTAATCTTTCCGCAATCTTACATAATGGCTTTTCCCTTTTTCAATTTCCTTTATTTTATTATAAATATATTTTCCATTAATCTGCTGGCCTGTTGCTTTTGAGATGAATCCTTTTAAATTCGGTTGCCTTTCATCATAATTACCAAAACCATATAGCTGAAAAACAGTCAGTATTTTTACTTCAATTGAATACTGTTTACTGAATATAGACATTAGCTCTTGATGTAAACTTAAAAACAACTCAAATGATACTTGAATTCCTTTAGCATTCATGTTCTAAAATTAATTATTCCATTTAAATTCCTAAAATGTAAATTTAATATTAAATGAATAGGAATACAGGAATAATTTTGTTTTATGCTTTTAAATTTGATTCTAAAAACTATCTAACATGGAATCAAAAGAAACACCTACCAATATCGAATTTTCGAATTTAGCAATTGCCTTTAAGACAAAATCGGATAAAGAATTAAAAAGAGCGGCATTTTTATTTCGGATCATGAATCAACAATGGTTGGTGAAATTAAGTACGACTTTGGGTTTGTTGGCACTTAAATTACATTTGCCTTTCACCAAGCGAATAATAGAAGCGACTATATTTAAACAGTTTATAGGAGGTACTTCTCTTGAAAAAAGTGAGCCTGCAATATCAAAATTAGCAATTACGAATACTGCAACTATCTTGGATTATGGAGCAGAAGCAAAAGATACGGAAGCTGATTTTATTAAGACAAAAGAAGAAAATATAAGAGCGATCCAGTTTGCAAAAGCTAATAACAGTGTTCCTGTTATCACCGTGAAAATTTCTGGATTTGCAAGGAATGAATTATTAGAAGATATTCAAAAACAAGTCAAATTGAGTCCTGCACATCAATTGGAATATGATGCGTTAATGGAAAAAGTGAACGCTATTTGTGCAGAAGGGGAGAGGGTAGGGGTAGGCATATTTATAGATGCAGAAGAAAGCTGGATTCAAGATACCATTGATCGAATTGCGACTAAGATGATGCAGCAGTATAATAAAGAAACGGTGATTGTCTACAATACCTTTCAAATGTATAGAAAAGATCGCTATGCTTATTTGGTGAAATCATATGAAGAAGCAATTCAAGGCAATTATTTACTAGGAGCCAAATTGGTAAGAGGAGCTTATATGGAAAAAGAGAGAAGTCGGGCAGAAATGAATGGATACCCGAGTCCTATCCAAGATAGCAAAGAAGCAACGGATATTGACTTCAACAAGGCCTTAACATTTTGCTTTGCTCACTATGAGCATATTGGGTTCTGTAATGCAACTCATAATGAGAAAAGTTCTATGTTATTAGCGCAGTTAATTAACCAAAACGAATTGATCAAAAAGCATCCTCATTTCTTGTTTTGTCAATTGTATGGTATGTCCGATCATATTACGTTTAATTTGTCTAACGCAGGATATAATGCAGCAAAATATGTTCCGTATGGATTTGTAGAAGATGTATTTCCTTATTTGGTTAGACGTGCTCAAGAGAATACCGCTATGCAAGGAGAGATGAGTAGAGAGTATAATATGATAGCAAAAGAGATTAGTAGAAGAAAGCAAGTTTTATCTTGAAGTTATTAATGAATTATTGCATATCTTGCCTACGTTTACTAAGTTTTTAAAGCTTAATAAACGTTTAGTAAAAAAGAAAAAATCACTAGATAAAGCAGTATGATTCAACACCTTCTACAACTAAGAAAAGAACAAGCATTAAGAGCTTATCAAAACATAAAAGACTGGTCCTTAGATTATTATCAGTTAGTAAAAGATAAAGCACCTATTGATAGAGCGATTGTAGGAGGCTTTCAATGCCAGCAATTCAGCTTCGCTTTTATGGCAGGGTACCAAGCGGCATTAGAAAAAATGTTCCCATCCATTGCGCCTAATGAATTCAAAGCTTTATGTGTAAGTGAAGAAAAAGGCGGACATCCAAAAGTCATTCAAACCGTTCTACAGAATAATCAAATAACTGGAGTAAAAACATATGTGACTGCAGGTACGGAGGCAGATCATTTATTGGTCTTATGTAAAACCAATGAATCCGTAAATGATCGACCAATTCTTAGAATCGTACATATTCCTCGACAGGCAGCAGGGGTAGAATTGGCCAACTTTGAATTACCTTTTATGAAGGATGTCAAACATGGTAAACTCAAGTTAAAGGAAGTTAAAATTGAAGAAAGCCAAATCTTAGAAGGGGATGGCTATAGTGATTATACCAAACCATTTAGAACCTTAGAAGACATATGTGTAAGTGCTGCCTATCAAGCGATGTTATTGAGACAGGCGATTGACAATAATTGGGACGATAATTTACGAGATCAATTGTTGTTAAATATTTATACCTTAAAAAATCTTTTGAAACTCCCGCCAACAGATCAAGGAACACACTTGCTGTTATCCGCTGCAGACCATAGTTTTAAAAACTTGTTACCTTCTATTGAAGAGCATATTAAAACTCATAGCTCTATACATTTTAAAACGGATTGGGAAGGAAATAAAAAGGTAATTTCTTTGGGTAAAAAGATTAAAGAGATAAGATTGTCGAAAGCTAGAAGTGCTATATTTTTGAATGATTAATATAGAAATTTAAGAAGGCTGTGCTCGGACAGCCTTCTTAAATTATTAGGATAACCCAAAATTTTCCTAGAACTTTCCATTTTGATTTTTCCATTCTGATTTTGCAGGAATATTCTCAATCACATCCCAATGCTCTACAATTTTTCCATTTTCTAATCGGAACAAATCATAATATGCTACATGGTTACCAGGACCAAACTTCCCTTCACTAATAGTTAATACAAAATTCCCTTCTCCTAATACTTTATGTAAAGTATCATATTGAAGCACTAAATTATTCTCCGCAAAATATTGTAAAGCCGCTCCTAGTCCATCTAGACCGTCCGCAATGCCGGAATTATGTTGATGGTATTTTTCAGTACTCACATAGTCTGTAATTTTATCCGCTTTACCATTCACCAATACATCTGTAACAAAACCTTTAATAATGGCTTTGTTAGACGCTGTTTTCTCTTTATCTGTTATATCAGATGGACCATCAAGTTGTGTTCTGCCACTTGGATTAGGAGGTGTTATTGCTGCTAAATTGTCCCAGTGCTCCACAATTTTGCCATCTTCAAAACGGAATACATCGAAACCTGCTTTAGGGCCAAAAAAATCATACTGGGTGTGAGTGAATACGTAATTACCATCTTCAAAAGCTCTTACGACATTCGCTTTAAATCCTTGTGGTGGAGCATTTTTTATTACTTCCCCAAACCCTGCTAATCCATCACCAACTGCTAAATTATGTTGGATGTATTTTTCTGGATTAATGTAAGAAATAGGCGTTTGATCTCCTGTGCTTAAGCTGCTTAATAAAGCTACGACTTTTTCTTTGTTTGTCAATTTCATTGTCTGGTCTTTTTTTATAGGTGAATTTGAATTTTTAGTGGTACTACTACAGCTAATAAAAAGAGAAACTACTAGTAGTATCATAATGGCATTTGCTATCTTCATAACTAATTTTTGAAATAAATAATTAGCACAAAGTTAGGTGGTGGACCTATTTGTTGAAAAGGTGAAAAAATGCTTTTAGACTGTACAAATGGGAAAGTAACCACTCTATCTATATTCCTATAAAATAGAATAGTGATCGTTTAGATAGATAGGATAGAGGAATGATTTTGTGAAAGAATATCCATTGGTTTTTATATAATAACGATTTGACTAAAATCAAAGTGAGGAGCTATCACTTCTTTTTAAGCATATGCTTTTCGAAAACCTTCTGGAGAGCTATTTGTATATTTTTTGAAGTACTTATACATATTAGATGGTTCATGAAATCCGGCAGTGTATGCAATTTCAGTAATAGATAAGGAAGTATTAATTAAGAGTCTCTTGATTTGGATAATGACTATTTCATCTATAACTGTTTTGGCCGATTTGTCTACAATAGCTCTACATATATTATTCAAGGTTTTAGAAGTACAGGCCATTAACTTTGCGTAGTCAAGCACTTTTTTAGTCTCAAAACACCTGTCTTCAGCTAGTTTTTGAAAACTAAGAAATTCTTTGAGGTATTTTTTATCGGTAAAGGTTTTACCATTTCTAGTTTTAGCTCTTAATAATTTGTTCAATATTATATGTAAAGCACTTCGAATGATACTCATGGAAAATTCATCCCCGCGTTTTAAATATTCTATCTTAATAGTGCGAATGAAGTTATGAAGTTCTTTAAATTCTTGTTCTTCCATCTTTAGCTTTGGAGAAGCTAATAGATCATTGAATACTTGAAATGATTTATGGACTTCTGTTTCGTCATAATGACTGGCCAGAAATTCTTCCTTAAATATTAACAAATATCCTCTAGCAGATGGATTCTGAAAGAACTTATGCACTTGATCTTTTCTAATAGTAAATAAGGTTCTTTTAGAATACTTATATTCTGTAAAATCAATGGTATGACAACCTTGACCTTGTGTAATAATCAGCAGATTAAAGAATTCTACTTTATGTAGATCAGTTATCTTATGATCTAATTCTCTGGATAACAGTTCTCTTAAATCTAATAAATCAAAGCTAGAATTTGGTCTAGTTTGATTTTCAAATTTTATATGCTTGATATCTTTCATATTAGTATGCTGTCTTGTGCCGTCTTAATAAAACTTCTAAATATTCGGCGGTGTAGTTGTTCCTTTAATCGATACAACTTTATCGTTCATCTCTGTTGAAACTAATATTTTCATGGACTCAAAATTTTCTGCGGTAACGATAATAGGTTTACCATAAATAACCTTAAAAGTAGAAAATAAGGGCGGATAGCGCTTTTTATCCCAAGTGTTCATTCGCCAATTTCCGGCTACTTCAAAGCTCATAGGAATAATAGGCGTACCTGTTTTTAAACTCATAACTAAGACCCCATTTTTTAATTCTCTAATAGGTCCTCGTGGACCGTCAGGCGATAGGAAAGTAGACCAGCCTTCTGTCAATCGTTGTACCACCAATGCCAAGGCTTTTTGTCCATCATGCCCAGAGGCACCATAAGCTAATTCTTTCACACCGATTAATTTCTTCATGATATGGATAGGGTACATATACCATAATGGAAAGGTCAACCAAATATTAGGTTTCTTAAATGTAGGATGTGCGATGAAGTAGAGCGGCAGATTTTCGTGCCATAAGGAAAAGATATGGTTCGGAACACTATCAATATGCTCTGTTCCAATATATTCTATCCGACATAAACTTCTAAAAATAAAATTGTGAATACAATAAGCAAAAGCACTGCCCCAACCAAATAATTGAAAAAAGGGTTGTAAGTAAAAAGGAATATTATGAACGGTGTATTTTGACAATGATTGTTATTTGTTTTGATGGCAAACTTCCCAAATGATGACAGACTTCCCAATTTTTCAAAACTTGGGAAGTCTTAAATGTTTTCTCAAAAAAAATGACGATTTAAAAAAAAATGGCTGTCAACATTTTGTGTGTTTTGAACTTGAGTTTGATTCTTGCACTTGAACTTTCATACTTAGTAACGACGAAATAATAAGTTGGTCATCTGGACGAAAAGATTTTGTTCTCAGTTTTTCTTAAAAAATCCTTGCATAGCCTAGCTACGGAAGTATTTTTTAAGAGAAAATGAGGATGAAAGAGCGAACCCGTAGGGTGAATGTCCAAAGACATTCAAGCGAATGAACCGCAAAGCGGATGGGATGCTTAAATTTCGTCCTAGATGTTCAAGTTATTGTTTTGTCGTTACTTAA
>CALJIY010000542.1 GCA_937973945.1 uncultured Saprospiraceae bacterium
CATGAGTCTGACTTCTGACAGTTCCGTTAGCGCAAGCTAGCTAGAACGATCTGACACCCGCCCGCCCGAACGGCAATCGGGCTGGTCTGACAGCGGAGCGATCTTATTTCAGTATCCTCCGAACAGTAGACCGAAACACATTATTAAATATAGCACCTCGATGACTTTCTCCCTCTAAAGTAACCAGTTGAATATTAGTCGGATCGACTTGAACGAGTTTTTTTGAAGAAACAAAAGGAATTACTTCGTCATTCGTACCATGAAACAAGGTCACAGGACAATTAACTGCTGCCAAGTGTGCTTTATTGTTTAAAGGAAATTTCACTAAAAAGTTCGGTACAAAAGGGATATAGTGGTTTTTTAGGTCGATAAAGCTCACATAGGGTGCAACGAGTAGAAGGCGTTTAGGGGAATTATGGGCAGCTAACCACGATGCCATGCCACTCCCTAAAGAATAACCAACGATTTGAATTTGATCTTCTCTATATTGCTTTTTTAAGTAACCATAGACCGTTTGGACATCTTTAAAAAGCTGTGCTTCTGAGACAATTTGCCCATCACTTTTGCCATAACCTCGATAGTCCACCAAAAAAAGATCATATTGATTTCCAGACATGGTCTGTGCTTGGCGCAAACAACGACGAATACTACCTTTATTACCATGTAAATATAAAATAACCCCCTTAGAATTAGCTTCTTTTACAGATAAACAATTAAGGCTAATCCCCTCTGCTACAGGTATTTCTACTTCTTGTCCAGTAGGGAACTGGTGGTTTTCGGATAGTTTTTTAGGTTTGAACAATACTTGATTTTGACCGAAGTATAGGCCGACACAAAGTAATAAGTAGCCGACAAGCAAGAAGATACCTATGATTTTTACTATTTTCACGTTTGTTAGTTTAATATAACAACACAATTAACCGAATTGGCACATTCAATAACACTACCATTTTTCGCCTTCAAGTTACATCTTTCGGAAGACAACTTCTTGAAAATACCCCTGATGGATGCGCAAGCCATTCGTTTGAATGAGCCACTATATCTATTAGCAGGTAGATATGCGGAGCAATTACAAGAAAAAGTACTCAATAAAGGAGAATTCCACAAGCTGCTGGATGAATATGCGGGCACAGAATATACCAAAGACGAAATTAGCGTTTCCTTTAAAAAATCGAAAGATGGAATTAGCTATCCTGATTTTGACTTAACGTTTGATTTTTTTTATACACATCGCTTGAATGGTTTTTGGGGAATCGTACCTGCTATTAATACAGAAGCATTTGGAGATAGCCTACCTGATTTGCAAGATCAATTAGTAGAGGCAGTACGGTCAAATTTTACTAGAAATAAACGATTAAAATGGGTGCGAGAAATCTTATCGACCATTTGGTTGGAAGAGATTGAATTGAAGCAGGATACCATGTTACTTCGATTTCCAAATATTAAAGAGTTAGAAAAGGAAGAAGAGAACGCCAATGAAAAATGGCTGCCCAAGGTGGCTAAATTAATAAAGATTGACAAGCAAGTGGTCTATGGCAGATCAAAAGAATTAGAGCAAGTAGAGAAAGCTTTAAAAGGAGAATTTAATCGGAATGTTTTATTGGTCGGTGCTTCTGGAGTGGGGAAGACGGCCTTGGTATGGGAAATTATAAGACAAAAGAAAAAAAGAAAAATTAAAGGAAATTTCTGGGAAACAACCGCCTCTCTTTTAATTAAAGAACTGACAGAGGAAACGGGTTGGCAAGATAATTTGCCAAAGGTTTGTAAAGAATTAACAGAGCAGGGAGATTTCCTGTATGTGAATAGCTTCATGGAACTATTTGAGGTAGGAAAATATGTGGGGAACGATGTCAGTATAGCGAATTATTTGCGACCTTTTATTAGTAGAGGAGAAGTAAGTCTAATCACAGAATGTTCGGAAGAAGAGTTGGCAAGAATAGAATTAGACAATCCCAATTATTTAGCGGTCTTTCAAATTATTCGATTGGAAGAACCGAAAGAGGATTTGGAAGATATTATTATTAAAAAAGTAAAGGATTTAGCGGCTAAGCGATCTATTCAAATAAGCGAAGAAGCTATCCAAGAAACCCTTCGGTTGAATAGGCGATTTACGCCTTACTCTGGATTGCCAGGAAAACCTATCCGTTTTTTAGAAAGTATTTTAATTAATCATAATCAGAGTGATAAATCGACCATAGATCGCTCTGCAATTATTCGATATTTCTGTGAAGAAACAGGAATGCCCTTATTTATGGTCGACCCAAGTATCCCAATGAAAGTGGAGGCGACTAGGGATCGTTTCAATACGAATGTATTTGGACAAGAAACGGGCGTGAACAGTATCGTGAATCTGCTGTCTTCTGTAAAAACGGCACTCACCCGAATTGGCAAACCCATCGCTTCTTTTTTATTTGTTGGACCTACAGGGGTCGGGAAAACAGAGTTGGCAAAAGTCTTAGCGGAATTTATGTTTGGAAGTCGAGACAAAATGATTCGCTTTGATATGAGTGAATACGCAGATCCTTATGCGGTGACAAGATTGACAGGGCTAAATTTTCAATCAGATGGTCTATTGACTTCAGCCGTAAGACAAGAACCTTTTTGTGTATTACTATTTGATGAAATAGAAAAGGCCCATCCTAATTTTAATGATTTGTTATTACAAGTGTTAAGTGAAGGGCGC
>CALJIY010000543.1 GCA_937973945.1 uncultured Saprospiraceae bacterium
CAGTCAACAGGGCATACGGCTGCACACTGAGGTTCTTCGTGAAAACCTTTACACTCTGTACATTTATCTGGGGAAATGTAATAAAAATCTTCTTCTACAGGTTCGTTTTGATGATCTGCATCTACACTAGCACCTGTTTCAAGGGTATAATCCCCTGTTACACTAGTGCCATCAGAGATCGCCCATTCTACCCCGCCCTCATAGATCGCATTATTTGGGCATTCTGGTTCACAAGCTCCACAATTAATGCATTCATCAGTAATCATTATAGCCATAACGAATAAGTATTTTCAAGTTGATAACTACATTTTAGGACCTTCCTACATCTCCTTGTAGTTATTGTAAATTCAAATAAATAATTTAGGAAGTAATCTAATTGCTACGCCTTAGTATACAAGCATTAAGACGTAAAAGTTCAGCAATATAGTACCTAAAATATCAATTTTTCAAGAAAAGAATAGAATTAGCTTAAACAGTATTCTGTTTAGAAAAAATCTAAATTCAGGTCGCTAACATTTTAGTTCCGTCAAAAAAGTGAATAGGTCTTTAAAACGACTAGTTTTTCAAGGTCTAGATTTATTTATTTTCTATCTATTTTTCTATTTTTGCGCCCTTTATAAAAACCTTTTATTAAGTGGCTAAAACTATTTAGCGTCACTTTGTACAGACAAAAAACTTAAGTAAATGAATTATTCTTTGAACAAACACATTTTAACAAGCTTAGTATTCTTATTTGTTCTTTCTTCTTGTGTAAAGAAAAAAGATTTTCTGGCGCTACAAGGAAATAGAGACACCATCCAACAAACCTTAGATGCGACTAAAGCACAATTAGCTGAAATGGAAACTGCGAAAAATCAGTTAGAGCAAAATGTTAGAGACTTAGAGGGAACTATTGCTTCACAGACAAGCAATATGAGTAGTAAGGATTCTAAGATAGAAGCTTTAAATGAAGCCGTTTCTATGGAAAAAGCTAAAGGAGAAGCCTTTTTTAATGGTTTATCTGATTTATCGCTACTTAGCGATGCAGAATCCAAGCAGTTAAAAGAAGCGCTAACTGCTATGGAAGATATTCCTAGCGGGAAAGCCAGAAAAGACTCTGCTAGCCTAGCTATCGTTTCCAATCTAAAACGCTCATTAGGAGATTCTTATAGCAATGATATTCAAGTCTGGTCTAAAGGAAGTGTGGTTTATATTACGGTATCAGATAAAGTGTTTTTTAATACAGGCAGATCTGATCTAAATGGCAATTCAAAGTTTGTTTTATCGAATGTAGCAAAAATTCTAAAAGACCATAACAATATTGATGTATTGGTAGAAGGACATACAGATAGTGATCCTATTACTTTTACTTCCAATAAAGATAACTGGGATTTAAGTATTAAAAGAGCGGTAGCGGTAGTACGTTCTTTGCAACAAGACTATGAAATTAATCCTGCTCGTTTAGTTCCTACTGGTAGAGCAGAGTTCAAGCCGAAAGGGAATAACGAAACAGAAGAAGGAAAAAAACTAAACCGACGAACAGAAATTATTTTAGTGCCGAGAATAGATCAATATCTTAGATTAATTACTGGTAAATAGTTAATAGTTCAACTTTAGTAAATCTAAGCATACTATCAAAAAAGGTTAACTTGGCAATCAAGTTAGCCTTTTTTGTTTTTTTCTATTCAACAGGACCTCTAAACACCTTTTCATTTTATAAAAGGTATAACTTTTGTTGTGACAGAATAAAATGATAAATTTGTAGATATTAGATGTTACTTATCTAGTCATTCAAGCATCTAATAAGAGTATGTTTAAATATAAAGACTTGTTGGCTTTAAAATAAAGTCTAAAATTACTCAACCACTAACACTTTCATGAATTACGAATTAAAGGAAATAGAAAAGTATAAATTTCTAGAGACTAAGGGAGGAGATGATGTTTTATTATTATTACATGGACTATTTGGCGCATTGAGTAATTTTGAAGGAATTATCAATCATTTTTCTAAAAAATATAATGTAGTAGTACCAATGCTACCTATATTTGATCTGCCCATTAGAGAAGCTACGGTGAGCGGCTTAGTCGACCATGTCCAAGAATTTGTAGATTTCAAAGGTTTTGATAAAGTGAATGTGTTAGGTAATTCTTTAGGCGGACATATTTCTTTGTTATACGCTTTGGCACAGCCAGATAAAATCAATTCTATTACTTTAACTGGTAGTTCTGGTTTGTTTGAAAATTCTCTAGGTTCCACTTTTCCAAAGAGAGGAAATTATGAATTTATACAAAATAAAACGCAAGAAATATTTTACGACCCTGAAGTAGCTAGCAAAGAATTGGTGGATGAGGTGTTTGAAACAGTAAATGATAGAAACAAGGCTATTAGAATTGTTACTACCGCAAAATCTGCTATTCGTCATAATCTAGGGGACAAACTCCATTTAATAACCGCTCCTACTTTATTAATATGGGGAGATCACGACACAATTACCCCACCTTTTGTAGGAGAAAAATTCAGTGACTTAATTGAAAATTCTAAACTTCATTTTATAAAAAACTGTGGCCATGCTGCTATGATGGAGCAACCTGAGCGTTTTAACACCTTATTAGATCAATTTTTAACAGAAGTCACCGCTTAATAATTTAATACCTACCACTTCCGTTTCTGGATAAACCGATTTTCTTGACTTACCAACCATTCCGTAAATGCTTTTGGACACTTATTAGTATAATACCTACCGAATAATCAATTTGGGTTTGCACCTGCTTTAATCTATTCTACATTTATCATTGAAACGGGATATCTCACACAAATGTCATTGTAAAGCTCTAATAGTTCAGACTCCTCCAAAGATTTACACTTGACGGTCTTCTACGAAAAAGTAGTTCCTCTAAACTAAAAAACATTACCTATTATTCTCTAACCAGAAGTACACTAGCTTGGTGTTATGCATAGTATAACATAAGCTTTGAAGGTAGAAATAATAAAACATAGCAGGATATAGCTTAGCTACCGTTCCGTTTTGGTTTTATTATCCTTCGTTAATTTTATTATCTGATTAGAGTAATTTCTTAAATAAATACCCAAAGTTTATTTAGGAAATAACTCTGTTAAAAGACATTCTCATGAAGCAATTTATTTTAATTTCTTTTCTATTACTATGTAATTTTTTAGTATCAGCAGATCAGTATAGAGTAGAATTATCCGTCTTTGAAACAGCAGTTGGTGTAGAACATTTTCAAGGAATGAAAAATGTAAATCTGTTTGTGGATAACAATGATCTGTATCGATATTACATAGGCGACTTTGAGGAGATTGCTACGGCCGAAGCAATCCAAAAAGAAGCAAAAGCAAAAGGCATTCGATTTGCAAAGGTTATTAATATTACAGAAGAGCGAACTGCTTGTGCAAATTCTTGTACTGCTCCAGGTCCGATTGAAAATATTCTTTTTGACTTCAATCAATATCACCTTCGATTTAAGTCAAAGCAAGAATTGGATAAGTTAGGATATTATTTACAAGCTAATCCAGAAAACATGGTTCGATTGAATGGTCATACAGATAGCAAGGGATCAGAACAATACAATTATAGATTGTCTGCAAACCGAGCAAATACTGCTAAAAACTATTTAATAAATAGAGGCGTAGAAGATTTTAGGATTTTGGTAAAAGAGTTTGGTGAAACAACACCCATTGCAAAAAATTCTTTACTAGGAGATGATAGTACTGTTGGTAGACAATTTAACAGAAGAGTGATTTTTGAAATCCTTGATAAAGAGGGTAACAATATTGCAGGCGTTGTAAAAGAATTTATTATTCCGGAACTACTAAGAATAACGCCTTTAAACAATTCAGAAGCATTTCTATCAATGGTGCTTTAGCATACAAATAATATAGCAAAGTCTTTGAACTAAGGGCTTTCTCAAAGATATACAACTGACAAAAAGAAAACGCTTATAATCCTATATACAATGAGGGCGGTAATAAATATTACCGCTCTTTTATTTTTTGTGCCATTCCCAAGGAGCGATCAATGCTTCCGTCCTAAAATTTTTCCAAGATTAAACGTGCGTTCCAATTCCTCTTTTTCTTTTTGATCTTCCAAACTTACCTTTTTTCTGTGCGCCCTAGATAAGTCTGGTTGTCCAGCATTGATCCAGGCAGTATACCAAGCATTTCCAACTGCTTTTATAGCAGCTCGCATTTGCTGCTCCACCTGTCCTTCCAATAGCTGATGGTATTTTTGGGCATATGCTTCACAAGGAATATTTTGCAAGGCACCTGCTCCCCTTTCCACAAAACAATATTGTTGGTCCTTTGGATAGCTCTTGCTCAATTCTTTTTCTATATTTAAAACATCTGCTACCAAAGAATGGCTATTTAAAACGATATCCCAATAGTAAGTTTTAGGATCCTCAATATAGTTAGCTTGTCCAACGAAGTAATCGAACTGCTCGTCTGCAAATAATTCAGGTAGACGGGTTTCCCAGAAAGCATGGATGCCTATCTGATCAGTTTGATAGCCATTATAGTTACTGGTCGTATGAAGTGGAACATGCGCATCGCCTATGTAGTGTCCCATATCCGCAGATAGCCGTAAGATAAGATCACTATCCATAGCAGCCATCGCTCTTGACAAATTACTTTGTAATCGAATTAAATTATATGGTAACACTCCATGTTCCACAAAAGTATCTATAGCTATTGCCTGATCACAAGGCAGCACAAAATCATATCGGTCAAAGTAATTTTCAAGCACTGCACAATCAATCATCCACTCTTTTTCATATAGTGGATTATATATTTGGTCATAAAAGAAATCTTCATAATCTTCTTGGTCGATAAAGAGGCTATCCCGTCCAAAGAATTGCTGATAATTATCTCCCTTTAAAACTAGACTTCCGTCTGTTGTTGATTCCATTTGCTGACCAAACAATTTGATACTATCCTTCTGCTCATTGCGTACTACTATTTCTGTATAAGATCGGCTCGCCTCTACTATATTCCTCGGAAGGTTCTTAAAAGGAGGCTTTCCCCAAACATCCAAGTCTATATAATGTCGGATACCTTCCGTTGCGACTGCATATCGTCGTTTATCCGGTCCAACTGCATTCTCCGTCAAGTAATCAATATGTTTCTTATAAAAAGGAATTAGCGCTATAGGAAGGGTAAAAACAGCTAGTCTATTAATTCGGCGATGGACAAAGAATCCCCAGTTTGCTATTGGCAAAAAAGCGGAAAAAACGAAAGCCAAAGCAAGGATCAAAAAAATGGTTCTCTTTTTGAATAAGTTCATAGGTTTAGCGATTTAGAAAAAAACAATAAATTCGCAGATTATTTGATCACTTTCTATCAAATTTAAACATTCTACTGTAATTACGTAAAACAGGAATATTTTTCATCTTTCGTTAAATAACAGCTTCCCTACAATGAAGGTATTAAAATTTGGCGGATCATCCGTCGGTACACCAGACAGAATTAAAGGCATTATTAGTATTTTAAAAGAATATCGCAAGAGAGGCGAGCAATTCACCGTTGTCTTTTCCGCTTTTAGTGGCGTTACGGATTCCCTGATCGAAATGGCAACCAAAGCAGCTAATGCAGATGCCTCTTATGTGGACACCTATAAAGCTTTTCAAAAAAGGCATATTGCCGCTATTAAGAAATTATTGAGTGGCACTAGAGAAAAAAAGGCTTTAGCGGAAATGAAAGAGACGCACCAAACGCTCAAAGATTTATTAAATGGCATTTTCTTAGTAAGAGAAGCGTCTCCTAGAACCATGGATTATGTCTTAAGTTTTGGAGAGCGAAGCTCTGCCTACATTATCGCACATGCCTTATCCGAGTCTAGAATCGCTGCTGAATTTTTGGATGCTAGAACGATCATTAAAACAGATAAAAAATTTGGTGCTGCACAAGTTGATTTAGAAACGACCTATGACTTAGTAAAAGCCCATTATAATAATACTTCAAAAGTTCAAATTGTTACTGGTTTTATCGGTTCAGATAAAGGTGGATTAACGACGACCTTAGGCCGAGGCGGTTCTGATTATACCGCAGCATTAATAGGGGCAGGACTAGATGCGGAAGCTATTGAAATATGGACGGATGTTGATGGGGTGTTAACTGCCGATCCAAGAAAGGTGAAAAGTGCCTTTACTATTCCTAGCATGACCTATGGAGAGGCAATGGAAATGTCCCACTTTGGAGCGAAGGTAATTTATCCACCAACGATCCAACCAGCCTACACAAAAAATATTCCTATATATATTAAAAATACTTTTAATCCAATATTTGAAGGGACTTTCATTTCCCATGAATCGGATAATAGCGGTCCAGCCGTGAAGGGTATTTCTTCTATTAGTGATGTAGCGTTATTGACTCTTTCTGGAAGTGGCTTATTTGGGGTACCTGGGATAGCTGGCAGATTATTTAATTCTTTAGCACAAGCAGGGATCAATATTATTTTAATAACACAAGGGTCTTCTGAGAATGCGATCAGTTTTGCTATTGAGCCAAAATCTTCTAAGCGAGCAAAAAGGACGGTAGAAAAAGAATTTAAAAATGAGATGCAATCTAATTTAGTAAATCCTGTCAAAGTAGAAGGTGATTTAGCCGTAATGGCTATCATAGGGGAGAACATGCGTTTGCAACCAGGCATTGCTGGAAGGATGTTTAGGGCATTAGGAAAAAATGGAATTAATGCAACAGCGATTGCACAAGGTTCTTCTGAATTAAATATTTCTGTTGTCATTAATAAAGAAGATGAACGGAAGGCATTGAATGCTTTACACGAATCCTTTTTCTTGTCTGAAACAAAGACACTGCACTTATTTATGGTTGGCGTTGGCTTGATCGGCGGCACCTTAATTAAGCAGATTAAAAACCAAGCAAAATTATTAAAAGAGAGAGGAGGACTAGCAATTAAAATTGTCGGTTTGTCTAATAGTAAAAAAATGCTATTCAATGAACAAGGTATTAATCTTAGTAGTTGGAAAAAACAATTAGATGCTTCTAAAGAAAAAACTTCTTTTAATGGCTTCATCGAAAAGATGAAAGACATGAATTTGTCTAATACTATTTTCATCGACAATACAGCAAATAAAAAAATAGCCACTTATTACCACGAAATTTTGGATAGTAGCATTTCCATTTCCACGCCTAATAAAGTAGCCACTTCCTCTTCTTATATTCAATATCAGAAATTAAAAAGTACGGCTGAAAAAAGAGGCGTTCATTTTATGTATGAAACAAATGTTGGTGCAGGGCTCCCTGTCATTTCTACATTAAATGATTTAACAAATAGTGGTGATAGAATTATAAAAATAGAAGGGATTCTATCTGGGTCTCTTTCTTTCATTTTTAATTCCTTTGTCGAAGGAACTAAGTTTAGTAATATAGTAAAAGAAGCTAGAGAACGAGGCTACACAGAACCAGACCCAAGAGAAGATTTAAGTGGATTAGATGTAAGAAGAAAGATTGTCATTTTAGCTAGAGAGACAGGCTTAGCTTTAGAGCCTGATGATGTGGCAATCCAAAATATATTACCTCAAGCTTGTACAGATGCAAAGACTGTAGACAAGCTAATGAAAGAATTGGAAAAAGCAGATGACTACTTTGAAGCCATGAGAGCAAAGGCAGCAAAGAAAGGACAGGTCTTAAGAATGATTGCAAAACTACATAGAGGCAAAGCAAGTATTGCGCTAGAGGGAGTCGATGAGACGCATCCATTTTATTCACTGAGTGGTAGTGATAATATGATTGTCTTTACAACAGAACGATATAAAGAACGACCATTGGTTGTTCGTGGTCCAGGCGCAGGAGCAGAGGTAACCGCGGCAGGTGTTTTTGCAGAGATTATTAAAATTGGAAATTTATTAAAATAAATACCGATCCAAAGTTAAAACGTGTATTTATTGTTTATAATTTAAAAAATGAAAGAAGGTATAAAAGTTTTTGCTCCTGCCTCCGTTGCAAATGTAGCATGTGGATATGATATTTTAGGATTTGCTATCGACCAACCTGGAGATGAAGTGATCGGATATTTATCAGATAAGCCAGGCTTACGAATTACAAAAATTACTGGAGACGAAGGAAAGCTTCCTTATGAAGTAGAAAAAAACACAGCGAGTTTTGCAGCAATGCGTGTACTAGAGCATCTTGGAAAAACGGGGATAGGTATAGAAATGGAGATCCATAAAAAGATGCCTTTTAGTAGCGGATTAGGATCTAGTTCGGCAAGTGCAGTAGCGGGGGCGATGATCGTAAACGAATTGTTAGAAAAACCTCTCTCAAAAAAAGAATTATTGCATTTTGCCGTCTTAGGAGAGCAAGTTGCAGATGGTGCCTACCATGCAGATAATGTTGCGCCATCTCTTTTAGGAGGCTTGATTCTAATTAGAGACAATCCAAGTTTAGATGTTCATAGCATTCCTTTTCCCGACGGATTATATGCGAGTGTCGTTCATCCACAAGTCAAAATTCGAACAGCAGATGCTCGTGCTATTTTGAGTGACAAAGTAACACTCAATCAAACCATTGAGCAAACTGGAAATGTAGCAGGTTTGATTGTAGGTATGTACAATTCTGATTTAGAATTAATTGGCCGTTCTTTAAATGATGTGATCATCGAACCACAACGTGCACAATTAATTCCTCATTTTCATAAAGTAAAAGAAGCCGCTTTAAATGCTGGTGCTTTAGGTTGTAGTATCTCAGGAGCAGGCCCATCTGTTTTTGCCTTGAGTATTAATCAAGCCATTGCAGAAAAAGTTGGCCAAGCCATGCACAAAGCATTTTACGATAATGGTATTGAAAATGAATTATTCGTTTCTACAATTAATAAAGCAGGAGCAATCCGAGTTTAAAAAAAGAACACAGAGGCACAGAGAAACAGAGTTATTTTCTTCATGCCTTTCTGTCTTTCATGCGTTTAGTGTCAACATCATACTGTCAACATCTAAGCGGGTAGGCTAGTCCAAAAAACTCGCTCCGCTCAAACAGTTTTGGACTAGAATTTTTGGTTCTTTTTTTCAATGAAAAAAGAACAAACATCTGATTGCATCTAGATAGATTGCAACATAATCAATAATCACTTACTATGCGACTATACAGTACAAAAAACAAAGAGGAATTTGTAGACTTAAAAACAGCAGTCTTCAAAGGATTACCTCAAGACAATGGTTTGTATATGCCAGAGCATATACCACAATTACCAAAAGAATTTATTGCCAACCTGCAAGAATATTCTTTCAAAGAAATTGCTTTAAACATTACCAGCAATCTTTTTGGAGATGTTATTCCTATCGAAGATTTAGCAAAGATTGTTACGAACGCAATTAACTTTCCTGCACCTGTTGTGTCATTAGATGAACAGTATAACATCCTAGAATTATTTCATGGCCCTTCGCTAGCGTTCAAAGATTTTGGCGCACGGTTCATGGCTCAGCTAATGAGTTATTTTAATCAAGGCGAAAATAAAGAGCTAACCATTTTGGTAGCTACATCAGGAGATACTGGTGGGGCAGTGGCAGCAGGCTTTTATAAAACGCCTGGTATTAGAGTGGTGATTTTATATCCTTCAGGAAAGGTTAGTAATTTACAAGAAAAGCAATTGACTACGCTAGGACATAACATACAAGCTTTAGAAGTTGACGGGACATTCGATGATTGCCAAGCTTTAGTAAAGAAAGCTTTTCTAGATAAAAAACTTAGAAAGAAATTACGCTTAAGTTCTGCTAACTCTATTAACATTGCTAGGTTAGTACCACAGACTTTTTATTATTTTCAAGCATACAAGCAGTTAGCAAAATCAGATCAGCCAACTGTCTTTTCTATACCTAGTGGAAACTTCGGAAATCTAACTGCTGGTTTAATGGCTCAACAAATGGGCCTCCCAGTTGACCACTTTATAGCAGCCACGAATGATAATGATGTAGTGCCAGAATATTTAAAGACAGGAGAATACAAACCAAGACCATCCGTACCTACTATATCTAATGCAATGGACGTTGGTAGTCCTTCTAACTTTGCAAGAATGTTAGATCTATATAGTTCCACGTGGAACACTATGAAAGAAAATATTTCTGGCTATGCTTATAACGATGAACAAACAAGAGCAGGCGTCAAAGAAGTGCATGATAAGTATAACTATGTTATAGAAACACATGGAGCAGTAGGGTACTTGGCTTTAAAAGATTATTTAAAAGAACATCCAGATAAAAGGGGAGTGATATTAGAAACCGCACATCCTTCTAAATTCATTGATGAAGTAGAAAAGGTTTTGGAAAAGAAAATAGAAATTCCTGAACGCTTAGCTGTATTAGCGGATAAAGAAAAAGAAGCTACCTTTCTAAAACCTGACTTCGGCCAATTTAAATCTTGGTTGCTAAATAATTTATCGTAGTGTTTTTATAAATAGATTAAGCCTTCTAATAGAAATAAAAGCCTAGTATCGAATTTGATACTAGGCTTTTTTAGTTTTACTATTCTATTAAAACTTCTTCCATTGGGGGCTTTATATTTACTAACATTATCGTTCCACGTGGAACATTTAAATCAAAAAAAAATCCTTTTCAAGTGTTCCACGTGGAACATCTTAAATGACGGTTTTAAAACACATCGGCACATAGTTCACACAGGCAGCCATGCTATGTGAACTATGTACCTATGTGTTTTAAAAAAAGCTAACTTAGTAATAAATATATCGTATAATCTATAAAGCTCTCCAGTCGTTTAAATACAACTAAGAAGCTATAAACTATAATAAACATTGAACAATAGAATGTTCCACGTGGAACAAAAAAATATTCCTAATAGAATAAATTCTAGTGAAAGATTTAATAAAAAAAACAAAGGATCAAATAATAATAGACTTTGGAATAGAGCAATCAACAACTAATGATATTGATGAAGAAGCGCTATTGGCATTATTGTCTGATCAAGTAGCCTATTATATAGAATATGATTTAGAGTTTCTTTTCAGTTCTTTATACAGACTTGATATTAAAGAACAAAAAGTAAAAGAGGTATTAGGCGCTAGAGCAGAAGAGCCTACAAATATTGCGATTGCAAAACTAATCCTTGCAAGGCAAAAGCAAAGAGTCTATACAAAGGAAGTTTATAAACAAAAGCCTATAGAAGATTTGGATGAGGAACTTAAGTTTTAAATCGTTAACTAATTCTATTTTTGTCTTAATATTTTCTTGTTTAGGGATGATAGTCATCCAATGAAAAAATACTTCCAGCAGGATGACTAACATCTTCGATTGGAAAGAATAACCCAAAATATCAAAGAAGCACTAACCAATCTATAAAAACACCAAATCTATAAAAACACCATCTACAATGAGAGCCGTTATTCAAAGAGTCAGTGAAGCATCTGTAACAATCAATCAAAAAGTAAAATCACAAATACAAAAGGGTTATTTAATTTTGCTAGGAATAGAAGCAGAAGATACTAAAGAGGATATCCTGTGGCTCTGTAAAAAAATAAGTAACCTCCGAGTATTTAGTGATGATAAAGGTTTGATGAATTTATCTATAAAAGATATAGTAGGGGAGATCATAGTCGTTAGTCAATTTACATTACATGCTAGCACAAAAAAAGGAAATCGTCCTTCTTTTATTAAAGCTGCAAAACCAGCTATTGCTATTCCGTTATATGAATCTTTTGTCGCCCAATTACAACTAATCTCAGAACGTCCTGTTTACACAGGTGAATTCGGAGCGGATATGAAAGTCGCTTTATTGAATGATGGTCCAGTTACAATTATGATGGATTCTAAAAGTAAAGAATAGTGGTTTATATTTTGAATGGGGCTAGTTCCTATTTTAATTGTATAGTTTTGATAAGAGTAATTTTTAAATCGTTTTCCTAAAACACATCGCCTTGAAAAAATTCTACGCCAACGGAAAATTATTATTGACTGGAGAATATTTTGTTCTTGACGGAGCACAAGCTTTGGCGATTCCCACAAAGTATGGACAAGGATTAATTGTAGAAGAAAGAAAGCAGGAAGGATTAAAATGGGAAAGCTATGACGAGTATGGTAATTGTTGGTTTCAACATACTTATCCACATTTCAACAAACAGAGCGACAATCCAATTACTGAACGATTAAGGGATATTTTCAACGTGATCCAAACATTAAATCCAAGTTTTCAACATAACAATAAAGTAGTTTCCACACACCTGACTTTTCCAAAAGAATGGGGTTTAGGAACTAGCTCTACACTAATTGCATTATTGAGTAAATGGGCAGAGGTAAATCCATTTGAATTATTAGAAAAAACTTTTGGTGGATCTGGATATGATATTGCTTGTGCCATTACCAACAGTCCAATTTTATATCGATCAGAAGAAAAAGAAAATCTACGCACGCCTGTTTTTGAAACAACTTCTTTTGATCCTTCTTTCAAAGAGAATTTGTATTTCGTCTATTTAGATAAAAAACAAAATAGCAGGAAAGGAATAAAGCAATATAAATCAAAGAAGAAACCTGCTGCTAAAACAATTTCAGAAATAACAGATTTGACTTGGAAAATTCAAAACGTGCACAAATTGTTGAATTTTGAATTACTTTTAAAGAAACATGAGCAAATCGTGTCTAAACAAATAGAACAGCCCACCATACAATCCACTCATTTTAATTACTATTGGGGTGTTGTAAAATCCCTAGGGGCATGGGGCGGTGATTTTGTATTAGCTACTAGCCATAAATCTTATGGAGAAACTAAAGCATATTTCAACGAAAAAGGATTTAAAACGTTCTTAAGGTATGAAGAGATGGTTTTAGAATCTTAATTCCTTATTTTTGTAAGTGTAGAATAAAACGATTAGTAAGAAACAGGACTGTAATTGTTTATCAAATAAAAACGAATCTAGTCTCGCTTCTCTGCTCTCGCCTCTCTATTCTACTATTTTATTAACAACGCTACTTTGAATAGCGCTAATTAAAAACGACATGAGTACTGCAACCAAAAGTCCAGTGATGTTATATACGGAGCAGACGCCAAATCCGGAATCTTTAAAATTTGTTACCAATAGAATGTTGTATCAAGGAACAGCAGATTTTAGAGAAGAGGAATTAGCTAGAGAATGGTCTCCACTGGCATCTGCATTATTTGATCAACCTTATGTAAAAGGGGTATACATCTGTAATAACTTTGTAACCATCACAAAGGAGATCAATTATGCCTGGGAAGATATTATGTTAAAGGGTAAACAATTTATCAAAGGATATATAGAAGATGATGGCGCCATTCTCAAAGAAGGCTTCAAAGAAGCAATGGAAAAACTAGAAGCAGAAAAAGGAGTGGGCTATGAATATTCTGGTGATGAGGCAGAGATTGTGCAAAAAATAAAAGACCTGATAGAAACCTATGTTAAGCCAGCTGTAGAAATGGATGGAGGTAACATAGAATTCAAATCTTTCAAAGAAGGAATCGTTACTGTTGTTCTTCAAGGTTCATGTAGTGGCTGTCCTTCTTCTACCGTAACGTTGAAATCAGGTATTGAAGGTATGCTTCAACGAATGATTCCAGAAGTAAAAGAAGTTGTGTCGGAAATGGGGTAAGTTTTAACTCTCTCAAAAAAGAACTAGATAAGAAAAGGCATGATTCACATCATGCCTTTTCTTTTTAAAAACATATTATGAAAATCGTTAGCTACAATACCAACGGCATCAGAGCCGCTATCAAAAAAGGATTAATAGATTGGATCTCCTCCAATGACTTTGATATTATATGCATTCAAGAAACGAAAGCGAGTGTAGAACAAGTAGACATGGCTGCATTCGAAGAACTAGGCTATGAACACTACTGGCATTCTGCAGAAAAAAAAGGATATAGCGGCGTATTAACATTGACTAAAAAAACACCCACTTTAATAAAAGAAGGCTTTGGTATCGAAAAATATGATATAGAAGGTCGAATGATCCGAACAGATTATGGTGACTGGACTTTATTAAATTGTTATTTTCCATCGGGAACAAGTGGAGACCTTCGACAAGGTTTTAAGTATGAATTCCTAGATGACATTTATAATTGGATAAATGTTTTAAAAAAGGAACGACCAAAGCTCATTTTAGTAGGAGATTATAATATTGCCCACGAAGCTATAGATATACACAATCCCAAAAGTAAAAATTCTGGCTTCTTGCCAGAGGAGCGAGCCTGGATGACAAAGTGGTTTGAGAATGGATTTACCGATGCCTATCGTTTTTTAAATCCAGAAAAAGTAGAATATAGCTGGTGGAGCTATCGAGCTGGCGCACGAGCCAAGAACAAAGGTTGGCGAATCGATTATCAATCTGTAACTGATAATTTAAAAAATAAATTAGTTAGCGCACATCATATGAACGACGCAGTTCATTCTGATCATTGTCCTGTATTTTTGGAAATTGATTTGAAGTAATTGCATTTTTCATCTGATCACTGCAAGTGATCAAATAAATAAGCTAATCATTCCAACCTAACATAATTCAAATAAAAAAATAGCAGCCATTAATTATTAATGGCTGCTATTTTTTTTGCCCTTATCGAAGTCAAAAAAATATGACAAGCAGATGATCTATAAGGCGCTACTTTTGTGTTCAAATAGTATCAAAATCAGGCTTTAAAATTTGTGAGTAACTTGTGGAAATAGTGCTACTAATTCACAATTACTAACGTCAGGTAGTAGCATCCTTCAAAAGAGCATAGTTCTTAACGATTTTAGCTACCTAGCTTAACAATAAAAAGAAAGATATTAGCTTGCGAAAATTGCTTTTTTATTCTGTTCACAACCTAAACAGGAAATGTGCATAACTAATAAGACAGCAGCAAACAGTAGCTTTTGATAGTTAAAACAGTGTGGAAAAGGAATCGACTAATATTAGTAATGAAAAGTGCCACAAAAAAGGCGTTTTTTTCTCTACCAATTAACACCTATAATGATGAGGAGTTTTTTTAAAAATTTTTATAATAAAATCCATTAAGGGATATTAGTAGTGTGGATTAGTGGAAAAGAAAAGTATAATCTCTGATAGATATTTTTTGCTCCTTTTCGAGATACGCTCAATTAGAAAAATACAATATGAAAAATAGATCCAATCCTAACAAAGTTTTACCAGCATTATCAAAACCAATTCGAGTTTGGTTATTCATTGGCGTTCTAATGGTTTTTGTACAAGTTGTTATTGGAGGGATAACTCGACTAACAGATTCAGGCTTGTCTATAACAGAATGGGCAGTTATCCAAGGAACTATTCCGCCATTGAATGAAGTAGAATGGGTAGAAGCTTTTGAAAAATATAAAGTGGCTGCTAAAAAGCAGTATGAAACGATTCATGCAGGGATGGGGCTATCTGAATTTAAGGTGATCTTTTTTTGGGAATACTTCCATCGACTATGGGCACGGAGCATTGGATTTGTATTTATTTTTCCATTTCTCTATTTCTTTTTTACAAAACAACTTCCCAAATGGCTATTACGCAGATTAGGCGTTGCTGTTGGATTAGGTGCTTTGGCTGCTACATTCGGATGGATAATGGTTGCTAGTGGCTTAAATGATAATACTAGGACTTGGGTGAGTGCTTATAAGCTATCCGTACATCTAATTATTGCGACCGTTTTATTTGCGCATCTGCTATGGACGTGGTTTCTAGCAAGGCAACCGAATGTAGGGGATTCCCATTTAGCTAAATATCGAAAATTAGGTTGGTTATTAACAGGGGTCTTGTTAGTACAGATTGTTTTTGGCGGTTTGATGGCAGGAATGAGGGCAGGCTTATTACATCCATACTTTCCGATGTTTGTGAAAGGTAATTTATTATGGGATGCACTTTGGACAAATGCGGATATAGGATTGGATACAGCAATTAATTATGAGCCTGCTCGATCAGTGAAAGCATTTGTGCAATTACTACACCGTGGAACTGCCTACTTACTAACAGGATTAATACTTTACTTTAATTGGAAATTGTATCAGTCAAATACATCTAAGCGGTTAGCAAAAGGAAATTACCTATTAGCTGGGATGTTATTTATTCAATTGATATTAGGGATACTGACCATTATTAACTGTTTTGGAAAAGTACCTGTTGCATATGGAGCGATGCATCAGGCAGGAGCATTGCTGTTATTGGCTAGTTTGCTGTATGTCAATTTTCAGATTCGAAAGGAATCTTTTGCATAGCCTCTCAAAGAGACTGCTTTGTTTTAAGTAAATGCTCAATACAGTTTAATTGTCAGAAATAAGATTCGTAGACTTTTGCACAGTGGCACCATCAAATATCCTATTAATCTTTAAATCTTATAAATCCTAATCCAGACAGTGGTGGATTTTTTATAATTACGTATAATTACGTGTCCGACACGTAGTTATCTAATAAGTGCCAGAATCAAGAAGTGGAAACTAAGGCATATACTAAATTCAAACGACAATATCCACAGCAAAATATAACAAAATGTTAGTATGTGTGGAAATGCACAAAGTTATCCACATATTGTTAATAAAAATGTTTATCTGTGGATAACTATTGCCAGATAGCCAGTAATAAGGTAATTCGTCAATATTCTTTCATTGTTATTAAAGAGGTGAAATAAGTTAAAAAATGACCCTTTTTGAAGAAAAATGCAGAAATCCACATTATAAATATTAATTTTAAACGCTATATTTTCTAAACTGAACGCTTATTCAAATTGATACATGCTGGTTGTTTCACTAACAACTAATCAGCCTGTACTAATTTAAATAACAACTAAACCGCTATAACATGAACAAGACAAATTTCCTTTTAGGGATATTTATCCTCTTGCCCTTTATTGCAATTCCTGCACAAGTAATCATTAATGAATTTTATGCTGATGTAGCTCTCGGATTAGCAGGCGATGCGAATGGAGATGGTATTCGCGATGCTAAAGAAGATGAATTTATAGAATTAGTCAATTCAACCGATTCAACAATTGATTTAAAAAACTACAGTATTTGGGTAGGTGGACAGTCAAGGCATCAATTTGAAAATAGCACTATGCTCTCGCCACATTCTGCAATAGTCATTTTTGGTGGCGGTAGCCCCAAGGGTGTTTTTGGGAATAGCCTAGTGACGACAGCTAGTTCTGGTGCATTAGGTCTAGGGAATGGAGGGGTGAAAGTAGAGTTAAAAGATGCCAGTAATATAATCATTGAAGAATTTACCTATCCTAGCGAAAATGCACATATCTCATGGACTAGGTATCCAGATGTGATTGGTGGTTTTATATCACACAATCAAATACCAGATACCTATGGATCTGCTTTCTCTCCAGGCACGATGCTGAATAGTTTTCCTTTTGGCTTAGCGCATCATACTTATGTACATTTTCCACAAACTAGAGGAACAGTGAATGAAGGAGATAGTATATTTTTATTACCAATCTACTTGGTCAATCCATCTAACGAAGCAACAACATTGATTGTTAGCTATATCAAAACTCAAGATTCCGATGACTTATTAAATTTCACATCTGAGACGATTACTTTTGAACCAAATGAAGCAGGACAAAAATTCGTATCGATTCCAATAAAAGATGATTCATTAGTAGAAGGACAAGAATCATTTGATTTTCTATTGACAGATATACGAGGCGGTGATAATTCCCAACTAAGTATCAACCAAAATTTCACATTAACCATCGAAGAAAATGATTTCGATTTTCCTTTATTATTAAATGAAATTCATGCAGACCCAGTCACTGGTATTGAAGGGGATGCTAACCAAGATGGTGTGCGGAATGCTAAAGAAGATGAATTTTTAGAATTTGTCAACACAAGTATTCTCCCTATTGATATTTCTGGGTTTCAGCTATTCGATGAAAATGCCCTTCGTCACACGATACCAGCAGGTACGATTATTCAAGCCCAGCAAGCCTTCGTTGTTTTTGGTGGTGGGATGCTGGATGGGGACTATGGCACTGCCATTACTCAAACGGCATCAACAGGTGGGCTAAATTTATTAAACACAGGAGATCAAATAATATTAAAAGATACGATCGGAGCAGTAGTGTATGCATACACCTATGAATTAGAAGGAGCAAATAACCAGTCGATTACCCGATTTCCAGACTTAGCGAATGAACCTATTTCTACCCTCCATTCGACTGTTGGTAACTTTCAATTATACTCTCCAGGAAAGAATGTGTATGGAAAAGAGTTCTCAGAACTAGTGTCTATTAATAGGATACAATCTACTCCTTTTAAAATATACCCAAATCCTACCATTCAATCCGTTACATTAGATGTTCCACATAAGTGGAAGATCGAACGGATAGAATTATTGAGTAGTACTGGTCAATTGGTGAAAGTAATTCCTACCAGTTTGGATAGTAAGATACCTATCAAGATGCCTAGCGGTATTTATTTTTTAAAAATCTACACGAGTGCAGGAGTATTTGTTGAACAGCTAATCATTAAATAAAGATAGGGAGCTATAGAGTAGAAAGATGTTGACGATAATGAACACAGAGGCACGGAGCACACGGAGTTAAAATTTTTGTACCTCTGTATTCAATTATAAGCGTCTACCCCAATTTTCTCAGTGAGTTCTGTGACTCCGTGTTCATTTCTCTCACTTTACTCCCTACCACGCAAGCGTTCTTCCTGTTTTTTTCTAGCTAACAAAATAGAGTCTATAGCGACCTGTTTAATACTATCCTTATTATGATTACATAAGCTGTCCAATATAGGTTCAAGACTACGAAGGGCATTAGTGGTGAGCGTATCAATAGCTTTTTTATCGGCACGTAAAAGTTTATTTTCAGGCGGTCCACAAGCAGAAAATGCTATACTAAAAGAGAGGAATATTAGAAACAAAGCTTGCTTCTTTAATAAATCGGGAAGCATTCTTAGAGCAGCTAGAGCTTTGTATTGTAAGGATACTTCTCTTGCTGGGTAACCAAAATAAGTAGTTGCTGCGCGCAGATTTTTAGAAACGCCTGACTTAGCTAATACGATTACTTTATCAGCGATCTTTAAACGAGGGGCAATCCCTACTTGACCATATAAGGTGACCTCATTGCCAATAATTGTTTTACCGCCAATGCCTACTTGTGCTGCTAACAAGCAATTTTGGCCAATCTCTACGCCATGTCCGATGTGCACTTGTGCATCTAATTTAGTGCCGGCCCCAATAATAGTATCTCCGGAAACGCCTTTACAAATCGTGCAGCTTGGACCGATATCCACATGATCTTCAATAATGACCCGTCCACCAGACCGCCACTTCTCATAATTTTTCTCCTTTTTATGAAAATAAAAGGCATCTGCTCCAATAACAGATCCGGATTGAATAATTACTTGGTCGCCGATATTGGTATATTCTCGTATGGTAACATTCGCTTGGATATAGCTTCTTTTTCCAATATGCACATTGGCTCCGATGATCACATTAGGTTCAATGATTGCAGAAGGATGAATATGGGCGGAGGGGCTAATCATACTATTCAAAGCTCGGAAAGGTCGATGCTTCTTCACCAATAAATTATAAGCCTCAAAAGGTTGATCACAAACTAAGAGTGTTTTTCCTTCTGGTGCGTCTACGGCCTGATTAATAATGATAATACTAGCGGAAGAGTGAAGTGCTTTTTGGTAGTATTTTTCTACATCTACAAATGTAATATCCCCTGCCTCTACTTTATGAATTTCATTAATGCCTGTGGCAATAATAGTAGTAGAACCAACAATATGTGTTGCATTTATAAGCTGAGCTATTTCTGAAAGGATTAGGGGCTTGGAAAATTTCATTCAAAAATTATATTATTTATATGTATAAGTAGAATTTTTATGTAAAATACATTCACCCACTTTTGAGTAACTTCTTCATATAAAACGTGAATTCAATAAAAAAATATAGTATTTTTCGATGATTTTGTCTGTTATTTCAGTTTTTACACGTTCTTTGACAAATTCAGTGTTCAACTAAAAAGAAAGATTAAAAGCGACCTACAGGAGTGTTGGTTTTTCTTTTTAGTAACGATGAAATAATAAACTCGTCCAAATTGACGGAGTTATTGTTTTATAGTTACTTAGTTGATTTTTTTCACTGGATTTGTCAAAGAACCTTTTTATTAAAGCATAATAATGGTATTTCCTATTGGTGATGATCAAGTTCGTGGTGGTGCATTTCCTATGTTTAGCTATGCATTTATAGCGATAAATGTACTAGTTTTCTTATTTCAAGCCACCTTAGTCGGAGAAGATTTGGAGAACTTTATTTTTGAGTATGGCTCTATTCCTAAAGAGACGATGCAAGGCCAAGATCTTTTCACGCTATTTACAAGTATGTTTTTACACGGTGGATGGATGCATTTAATTGGCAATATGCTATTTCTTTGGGTATTTGCAGATAATATTGAGCAAATTATTGGAAATGTACAATTTGTTCTATTCTATTTTTTAGGAGGTTTGGGGGCACATGCGGCACATATATTTTTCAATATGGAGAGCAGTATTCCCACAGTAGGAGCAAGTGGAGCGATCTCTGCAGTCTTGGGGGCTTATCTTGTGATGTTTCCATCTTCTAAAATAAAGATACTAGTATTAATGTTCTTTCGGTCTTTTCGAATTTCCGCGCTTCTATTTTTAGGTTTTTGGATTGCGCAACAATTATTTAGTGGATTTGCCTCTCTAGGACCTGCTACCGCAGAAACAGCAGGCGTAGCTTGGTGGGCACATATAGGGGGATTTGCTTTTGGTGTATTGGCAGGTTTCTTTTACAAAACGGCAATGAAAGATAGGATAGAGAAATACTTCAATTCGAATGAGCGACCTGAATTAGTATAGTTATGAGATGCGAGAGCATAGAATAGAGAAGCGAGATAAATCTCGTTTAAAAAATGACTAAAATTCGTTGTTTGCCAACGATACCTATCTCTGTTCTCGCTTCTCTGCTCTCGCATTTAATATAACAATTTGCTAGTTTTCTACTATTTTAAACAAGGACACAAAAAATATAAATGCTATTTTCCCGTAAATCTAAAGACTATAATCAGTTATCCGACGAGGAGCTGATAGCACTTTATCAAGACGATCGAGAAGAAGCTTGTATTGGTGTATTATATGAACGGCATTATGATAAAATATATGTCGTGGCTCGAAATATGCTTAAGGATAGAGAGGCTGCAAAAGATGTGGTGATGACTGTTTTTGAAAAAGTAATGAAAAACCTTGGTTCAACAGAAGTACAATCCTTCAGTAATTGGCTTTTTATTATTACAAAGAATGAGTGTAATCAACATCTCCGAAAACAGTCTAGTAATGTCAAAAAAATGACTGCATTTGGAGATTTTCAAAAAAACACCTCAGATATTGTGGAAAAAGACGCGCTCGTGCATCTTCTTAAAGAGGAAGACGATGCGTCTATCCGACACCAAGTACTAGATGCCTTAGACCAACTGAAAGAAGAACAAAGAATATGTGTGCGTTTGTTTTATTATGAAGATAAAAGTTATAGGGAAATAGTCGACTACACCGGCTATACAGAAAAAGAAGTGAAGAGTTATTTGCAGAATGGGAAAAAGAATTTAGAAAAACTACTAAACCCCAGAAGGTAAGAGAGTTTTATTCCCAAGTGATATACATCAATGAAAAAAGAAGATATGCCGATCAATAAATGTGTCTCCCTTAGACAACTGAAAAAATACCAAACAGGGAGAGTAAGTGAACGAGAGCGAATCGCTGTAGAAGGACATTTATCTACATGTGATCTTTGTCAATATACCATAAATAGTATTGGAACTGTTGATGAAAAAGAACTACAAGAGGATTTGCCTTTTTTAAAAAATGCTATTACCACTAGATTGTTTGAGCGTCAACGTAAGAAAAGAAGACAACAATTATCCAAAATAGCTGCTGCCTTATTATTTTTACTTACAATAGGGTTTGTTGTTCAAATGTTCACTACCAAAAACACCTCTTCAATCGATTTATATTCGGAGTATTACCAAAGCTATGATGTGCCAGATAGTTTAGTTCGTAGCACTTCTGGTAAGATTCCAATTTCTGCGCCTTTAGCAGAAGCCATTGCTACGTACAAAAAATTACCTTACGAAAGACCCACCGATAATATTCCTGCTGCTTTTGATTATAATCCACAAGAAGCTGCCCTAACACAACTTTTAAAAGGTCTAACATTATTAGAAAAAGGACAAGCTCAAGAAGCGATTACGTTGCTTAAAAAAGCCCAAATTAGCAAAACAAAATTTTCCGAAGATGCTACTTGGTATCTTGCTTTGGCTCATTTAAAAGAAAAAAATAATACTAACAGCATTCAATATTTGGATCAGATTTTAGCTATTCAAAATGGTTTTTATTATGATAAAGCTAAAGAATTGAAAGCACAATTAATGCAGTAGCTATTATTATTTTGCACGCTATATAAATTCTTCCCAGAGTCATCTAAGATTTAAATGGAAAAACCTTAGATGAAGCCTACCCAACCTTTCAGGGATATTTTCCTTCATTTTTTACTTAGCTATTCATGTGTTGATTGAGCTTTACTCAAAAGAATAAAAATTGAAGATAAAAATTCTACATAAACTTCTTATACGGCATAATGAAATAGATAAGTCGAAACAATCAATTTGGTTTCTGCATGGATTTGCAGATTCAGGATTAGCATATAAGGAGGTCTTTGAATCACCAATTAGTAAAGATTTAAATGTTTATGTTGTCGATCTGCCAGGATTTGGAGTTAGTCCTATAAATTCAGATTTTATTTCCATTAAAAAACAATCTGATTTACTTTCAAAAATTATTTTAGAAGAAACCTCAGAACAAGAGAAAGTCAATATTGTAGCCCATTCATTGGGAGCGCTCATTGGAACATGGACTTGTCAAAATCTGAAAGACAAAATAAATTACTACTTCAATATTGAAGGTAATTTGACGGAGGCTGACAGTTATTTTTCTAGCAAACCTTTACTATTCAAAACAGCAACGGAATTTGCTGATAGTTTTAAAAAAGAGATTTTTGAACTTGCAAAATCAGAAGAGCGTTACAAAAGATATTACAGTAGTTTGAGTTTTTCAGATCCTGAAGGAATGAAAAATTGGAGTTTTACAAGCCAAGAATTTATAAAAGATAACATTTGTGGATTCGAATTCAATAATCTAACTTGTAATAAAATTTATATTTGGGGAGATGTGGATACACCGATAGAAACACAAAATTTCATCAAAACCCATAAAATTCCCAATAGACTATATAAAGGAATTGGTCATTGGCATATGGTAGAAAATTCAAAAGAACTATACAGTAATATTAACGACATCATAAAAACAGTGTAGAAAAAATATAGCAATTGACTACCTAAAAATTTTAGAGGCTAAAATAATAATCTTCCCTCCGTAATTTATTTAAGAACTTCCTTATTTCATCTATTCTTGTTACCTTGCTTTCATGAGCAGTGACTTACCAATTGACAAACTCAAAAAATGGCGCCTAATTCTTGGTCAACAATCCGACCCAGAAAAAGAAGTAGATTTAGAGGCATCCCAACAGGGAATGGACGGAGTCTTGGAACAGTTATATGATGATGAAGGAGATAAGAAAAAAGGCTTGGGCGGATCTTCTCCAAAAGTCAATCGCTGGTTAGGAGATATACGAAAATACTTTCCTAAGACGGTAGTTCAAATCATGCAAAAGGATGCTTTCGAGCGATTGAATATTGAGAAGATGTTATTAGAGCCAGAGTTTTTAGAATCTATAGAACCAGATGTCTCGCTCGTAGGTACCTTACTTTCGCTCAATAAAGTCTTACCAGAAAAAACAAAAGACACCGCTAGAAAAGTAATTAGAAAAGTGGTGGAAGAGTTAGAAAAAAAACTCACCAATCCCATGCGCGAAGCAGTCATAGGGAGTGTTAATCGAGCCGTTCGCAATCGCCGCCCCAAGCTGAAAGAAATCAATTGGCCCAAAACAATTAAAGAGAATCTAAAGCATTATCAAAAAGACCTAGAAACGATAATTCCAGAGACTTTAATTGGATATGGAAAAAAAGGACAAGCTTTAAAAAAGGTTATTTTA
>CALJIY010000544.1 GCA_937973945.1 uncultured Saprospiraceae bacterium
GCAAGAACCGAGGAAATTGAATATGGTATAATCACAACACTTCGTGGCTATATCATGTCCTTAGTCTTTGGTTTCTTATTAGCCGCAATCATTGCGCGGCTGGTTCGAAGAGATAATTTTGCAGAAGCAAATCAAGTATAAAATAGAGATGTCATTCCTTTCCCTCGAACGCCCGGTAACGCAGAGTTTTAAGGGCAGAAGTCATAAGTCAGATCGTTCTAGTTAGCTGACGCTAACGGAACTGTCAGGTGTCAGATTTATGATGTTGACCATACACGTAGTCAACATCATAAATCTGACACCTGACAGCGCAGCGGTCTGGCCTCTGACTTCTATTTAAACAGCATACTGTTCCGAAAGGTAAACTTTTTCGATTACATTAGAGAGGGTTCTGGCTTTCATTTCTGTTTCTAGCCATTCTTTGTGAGGATCTGAATCTGGGAGAATACCACCACCTAAATACAAGGCGAATTTATTTTTAAAAACTTGCATACATCGAAGATTAACGAACAGATTAGTGGTTTCTTCTATATTAACAGGACCTAAAAATCCACAATAGTAAGCTCTATCGTGTAATTCATGGGCTACTATAAATTCTTTCGCTCGTTCCTTCGGCATCCCGCATATAGCTGGACTAGGATGTAAATCAGCTACTAAATCATAGACCTGCCCTTGCGGATTGAACTGAAAATTAGTGCAAAGGTGCAATATATTACCTGCTCTGACTGTATGGCAAGGCGATTTTGTATAGGCTATATTTCTATTGGTTAATATGTCTTGGAAGTATCTCTCAACAATGGCTTGTTCTTCTATCTCTTTCTCCCCCCAAGCTACCTTATTTAAAGGAATGCCCAAATCTCTTTGTGTACCTGCTAATGCCATCGTCTCCCCTTTCCCGTTTTGGCAAAATAACTGCTCAGGTGTAGCCCCTATCCAACATCCAATACCAGTAATGTTTATTAAATAAACAAAAGCGGTAGGATGCGCCGCTTTCAATGCTTCGAATAAGTGGAATAAATTCCCTGCTTGGACATCAATTACCTTTATTCTTGATAGAATCAATTTTTGAAAATCATTTTTAGTCGCTTCTATAAAATGAGCAATTTCTTCTAAATAAAGATCTTCCGTAGTCGCTACTACTTCTTTTTCGTGTGTAGACTGAAAATTAATAGTCGCATTACGAATTTGATAATCTCCTCTGATAAATACAGCAGGATGCTGATCAGATTCCTGGAAAGGATGAAAGGCAAAACCCTTCTGGTGGAAAGACTGGGGAGTCAATGACTCGTAAGCACCATCTTTTTGTTTAACCAAGACATGGTCCTTCGCTTTTGGTAAGCGATACAGGGCGAAGGTATCTTGAGTTCTTAAAGACATTTGGTAGCTCAATGTTATATTGTTTAGAAAATATTTAGAAGGAGTATATCTACATTCTTAAACATTTCCTTAGTTAACTTCCATACAAATATACAAACTTTCAATTTTTTCTGAAAGTTTTATAACAACTATTTTTAAGACAATTTAAGCAAGGCTTTTGTTCTATTTCTTTGGATCTTCCCTGTCGGTGTTTCTGCAAAATAATTAACAAAATAGATCGATTTTGGCAATTCATATTTTGACAAAACATCCTTCATTTTTAACTGAAAATCAGTTACTTGTGATTCATTCCATGAATTATCCTCTAATATAAGAATAACTTTTTGTCCCAATTTTTCATCTAGCAAATAACTAATAAAGAAACGAACTTTAACTATTTTCTCTAGTTTTTTTTCTATTTGCTCTGGAAAAACTTTGACTCCACCTGAATTAATAACATTATCAAACCGACCTAACCATATAAATTTATTTTTTTCTAATTGGACGATATCATTGGTTACCACTCGCTCTACTGCTACATTTGGTGCATCTATCACCAAGCAATTTCGCTGATCTAAAGACAATTGAATAGCAGGTAATGCTTCAAAATAGTCAGATTTCGCTGTTCCATTCAACTTTTGAATAGCAATATGCGTGATGGTTTCTGTCATACCATAGGTGGCAAAGCATTGAGTCGTCAAGGGTTGTAATGCTTTATATAAAGTTTGCCCAACTTTCCCTCCTCCTATAATTAATTGCTTTATCTGATCTAATTGCTTTGGGGACTCCTCTAATACTTTTGTTACCTGCATGGGTACCATTGCTACGAATTTAAATTGTTCCGTATTACTGCTCATTGGATTACCTGCTGGCGCAACTAAGTGTAAGTCCAACCCCCATACAAATGCTCTAACGACCATCATCTTACCCGCAATATAATCACAGGGCAAACACAATAAGGCTTTTTGTCCTGCTGAGAAATTGAAGTATCGACCCGTCATATTCGCACTATTAATCATTCGTGCCTTTTCTAATCGAATACGTTTGGGCGTTCCTGTAGAGCCAGAAGTTTGTACTTCAATAGACTCCTCTTCTGCTAACCAATCTTGAATAAATTGATAGCAACTTTTTTTCCATGCAGGAAGGGCCGTACTAGTTTCTGTAAGTTCAATTAAGGCAGATTTATCATAAGTTTGACCATTGATCGTCAATGTGGTATAGGCCATTCTATTCATATTTCTTATCATAATGCTCCATTGCATTGAACCAAACGGCTCTTGATGTTCGAAACAGCCATACAAAGAAAATAGCAGAAATAACAATCAGTAAGATCATCGCCTGATTAACCGACCATCCTAAAGCGATAATAAAAGTACCTCCAAAAATCACACAAAAAAATCCCCAAAACACATAGGAAACAAACATGGCCCCATAGTAAAATCCAGGTTCTGGCATGTAGTTTAGATCACAATTCGGACATCGATCAGGCATTCCCGCTATATCTTGAAAAGACCAAGTGCTGGTATGAAATAAATCCCCTTCATGACATCTCGGGCATTTTAAATTAAGTATGCTAAATAACTTATTTCCTTTTTTAAATAATCCCATTTAGTTTATATTTAGAATGATAGATGGCTGGCATTTTGAAAATACCTGTCATCTGGCTTTCCAGCATCTTGTACATTAGACTTGTTCGGCGACATCTTGATAGCATTTAACTAATCTTATTCAAAGGTAAGACCATTGGTTTTAAACCCTGCTCTTTAGCAATTTTATATTGTGCCACTGTTTCTCTTATTGTCTCTTCAATAGGGGTATATTCAAAACTAAAGACATCAATGGATTTTTGATTATTATAATAAGTCTGGTTATCTGCACTTTTTAGGGATTCCTTGGTAATACTTGGAGTTGCTCCAGTGAAGCTCGCTTTTAACCATTCCCATCGCCAGCCCAATCCTTTTAGGAGTCGATTCAATTTGACCCTTGGCTTTTTCACTTGAGCTGAACTGGCTATCAGTGTAAATAATTTTTGATAGGAAATATTCTCTCCATTTACAATAAAGCGTTCTTCTTTTATATCAGCATTCATTAACTGTATAGCCATTCTAGCTACATCTCTAACATCCACTACTCCACCTATTCCTTCTGAATAAAAAGGAAATCCAGTCGCATATAAATTAAAAAGCGTTCCTGTTCCGCTATCCCATAAACCACTCCCTAAGATAATAGAGGGATTCAATATAGCTGCATTCAAACCTTCCGCTATGCCTCGCCATACTTCCATTTCTGAATAGTATTTACTTTTTGCATAGTTGGAGGTATCCTTATCTTCTTTCCAGCTAGTTTGCTCATCCTGTGTCTCGCCAGGCTTACTCATTCCTAAAGCTGCTATGGAGCTAATATGCACTAGTTTCTGTACTTTATGCAATAAGGCCATATTCACGATATTAGCAGTTCCTTCTATATTGACCTGCCTCATTGCTGCTGCTCCTTTGGGATCAAAGGATACTAGCGCCGCACAGTGATAAACCTGCTCTACTCCCGCCATTATTTCCTCCAAAAAAACAACATCCAATATATCTCCTTCCACCCATGTAATCTTATCTTTCACCGTCTCCACCAATGCCATAGAACTCGTACTTCTTTTTATGGCAATGATATGTTGATACCCTTTTTGTACTAAATAACGTAATAGGTAAGAGCCTACGAAACCTGTCCCGCCTGTTACTAGTATTTTTTGCTGCATACTAAAAGTAAAGAAGTAAATAATATTTTATGAAAAGAAATCTCCAACTACAACCAATGTCGATTGTTTTAGTTGCAAACTTAAGGACCTAAGCCTTCAGGAACGAAGATAAATAACTTATTCTTTCTCCGTTACGTAACGACGAAAGAATAAGTTGGGCCATCTGGACGAGGTTATTTTGTTCTCAGTTTTTCTTTGAAAGAGGGAGTATTGTTGATACTATGACCGATTTCAAAGGAAAAGTGAGGGCAAAAGAATCCGTCCTAGATGATCAAGTTATTTTTTTGTCGTTACTCTGTATCTTTGTGCCTTTCTTCAGCAACTTAGTTTTTAAGATAAGCTGGTTGGTAAAATCCTTAATGAAAAATCTAAAAGCCCTATTACTTTTATTTCTGGCCAATTCTATATCTGCTGTTGCACAAGGGATTAGTATGATAGCGATTCCGTGGTACTTTGCCATGTTAGAACAAATGGATCTCTTCGCCTATACATATATTGGCGTAACAATCATTGCTATCATCTGGGGTCCTTATTGTGGTACGCTGGTAGACAAATACAATCGAAAATATATTTTCTTAACCTTGGCTCTAGTAATGGGCTGTTTATTAGCAGGAATTAGTGCCTGGGGCTTTTATCAAGGACAGTTGCAATGGTATTGGGTAGGACTTGCCTTTGTCTTTACTTTTTTAAATTATAATATTCATTTCCCCGCAGTATATGCCTTTGCACAAGAGATCGTTGATCCTTCCTATTATGGAAAATTATCTTCTTATTTGGAAATTCAGCATCAGCTAACTACTATCCTAGCAGGTGCCACCGCAGCAATGCTACTAGAAGGAACGGCCAATGGTTTAATTAATATTTTTGGGTTTAAAATTGCCACAAACTGGATCATTCCACCTTGGGAAATTTATGAAATATTTCTTTTGGATGCGAGTACCTATTTTATATCCTTACCCATTATTGGATCTATTGTATATGAACCACTTGTTAAAAGATACCAAGAAAGCGGAAATATATTCACTCAATTCAAAGTAGGAATAGATTACTTAAAAGAAAATAAGGGTATCTCCATATTTGGCGTTGCCTCTTTTTCTGTTTTTGTTTGTTTAGTCGTATCTACTTTCTATTTAATTCCTATTTACGTAAAGAATCATTTAGGAGAACAAGGAGACGTATTTGCCGCAGGAGATATGTACTATGCGGTCGGAGCTGTTTTCTCTGGTTTGGCCATTAGAAAGTTATTTAAAACGATCAGCATCAATTCTTCTGTGATTGTAATGACTTTACTTGCAACAGTAGCCTTTCTCACCCTAGCTTCCGCTAAAAGTACTTTTATATTTTATGGAATGTTTTTCTTATTAGGAATTACCAATGCTGGTATTCGTATACAACGAATTACCTATTTACTACAGACTGTCCCCAACCAAGTATATGGCAGAGCGAATAGTATATTTTTCTTAAGTCATGTATTTTTTAGAATCATTTTTCTTACTTGCTTTTCTCTGCCCTTTTTCTTGACCGAAAATAATATTATTTACGCTTTTTATATTTTTACCCTCTTTTTACTAATTACGGTAATGGTATTAGTCTATTATAGAAATGATTTTTGAGGCCCATGAAGGTATTCAACAAATTGGCGTGCTTCGCCAACATACTTTTAGTATTATTGACTTTTGGAGCCTACGTTGCACCTTATGTTCACCCTGATACCAGCGTTATAATAGCTACTCTTGGATTGGTGTATTCTGCTTTATTAATAGCCAATGTATTATTTGTTATCTATTGGCTCCTAGTCAATCCCAAATGGGCTATTGGATCTTTCCTAACCCTTTTAATTGGTTATCAGACCGTTCTAGGCTTAGTTGGTATTTCTTTCAATAATCCTAGTGAAGAGAAGACCCCCACCTTAAGTGTTGCCTCTTTTAATATGCAATTATCCATGCCATTAAGGATGATTAGAGGAAAAGAAAGAAGTATTAAAGAAAAAGAATACGAAAAGTATTTAAGCCAATTTGGATGGATAGATGTGCTTTGTTTACAAGAGCATAGTCGTTTAGGTCAGAAACATCTAGAGGCGGCATTAAATTTTCCGTATAAGCACTATTCAACTAAAAATAACTTTGTCGCTTTATATTCCAAGTTCCCGATCATCAACAAAGGGAATATTGAAAATTTTAGTAAAAGCAATGCCAGCGATTGTATCTGGGCTGATATTGTTGTACAAAAAGATACAATCAGAGTCTATAGTGCCCATTTTGAAGCAAATCGGAAGGATGGAAAAATACCTAAAAAGGTTGTCTTAAACAAAAAAGAACCGCCCGTCGATTATTCCATTGCTATTGGTTTATTAACCTTCTATCAAAAATTTTCCTCCAAGAGAGTAACTCAAGCTCAGCTCATCAAAGCACATCAAAAAAATAGTCCTTATCCAAGTATCATTTGTGGAGATGTCAATGATACCTCCCAATCTCATGTTTACAAAATATTAGCCGACGGTCAAACAGATAGTTTCAGATCACGTGGGAAAGGCATGGGCGCGACCTTTGGCTCTACCTTAAAAAACAAATTAGCATTTCTTCGAATTGACTATATTTTTAGTGATCCTTCTTTTAGCGTTTTGAATCATCATATTTTTGCTAATCGCTTTTCTGATCATGCCTTGATTGAGACTAGTTTACGTTTGGAATAGGCTATAAAATAACCCCTAAATTAGTAGGATTCTGTAGATTACTATAGCTTAATATTAGGTTTAAGTTACAAACCATAAACCTCACTAAAAATTAATCCTATAAAATTTGAAAAGCCCTTTATCTAGTATGTTATGCGTATAACATTTCTCTCAAATTAAAAAAGCCCAACATTTCTGTTGAGCTTTTATTTGTACCCCCGGGGGGAATCGAACCCCCACTTCCGAAGAAACTGGATTTTGAATCCAACCTAACTTGATATACACGTACACATATATAAGATAATCATACAGTTACATAATTTTTAATTATTAAACTAATTAACAATGAATGTATCGTTTGTTATCAGAATGCACAAAAACGCTTCGGTCAAACAAAAGGATAATAAATATCCGATTGTTTTGCAAATTACATGGAACAGAAAAGTTAGACGTAGGCGTTTAGGAATATCCG
>CALJIY010000545.1 GCA_937973945.1 uncultured Saprospiraceae bacterium
GTCAATTCTACTGCCTTCACTTGCATTCCGTCAAAAGCACCAATCATTTTTTCTTTGACTAATAAAGTCTCATCTGGAATACCTTGAACAATAGCACTAGCCGCATTCGTTTTCAATATATCCACCTTTTGCAATCTTAGGGTGTTATCCACTACCGTATATACTTGATCTTGGTTGACTAACAAATCTAATGGTAGGGTCATCGAATTATTTACAGCACTGGTCTTCAACTTGCCTTTTAGGTACATGCCTTCTCTTAAGCCTTTTCCTCTGACACCAATAAATACCAAAACAGATTGGGTATTCGGATCAATCATATCACTTACCCTTCGTACATTGCCCGTCCACGTTCCTTCGGCTGCATCAGAGTATAAGTTTACTTTAGTTCCTGTTTTAATATATTTTAGGTCTTCTAAATTGACCGTCGCCTGCATTTCATAGTCTCCTGTTCCCATCATGCTACCCATCTTTTGCCCAGCACGTACTAATGAACCTGGATTAATCATCGCTTCTGTGATGACCCCAGAGAAAGGAGCATATACGGTGTATTTTCCTAGACGCTTTTCCGCACTTTTAATGGAATAGTATTGAGAGGCTAAGTTTTTAGTAGCAATAAAATATTTTTCTTGGTCATCTACAGGCTTAGGTAAGGGCTTAATACTAGTCTCTACATTAAAGTTATCAAGATAATGCTTCCATTGTTGAAAACTTTGTGGATAATCTATCTTCAAATCAGGCATAACCATCGTAATAGCATTGACTAAATTACTTTTTTGAGAAAGAATATTCAATCGTGCCTCATCATCTTCTATATCTAACAAAATTTCTCCCTTTTTAAAATAAGCGCCTACTTTGAATGGTTTAGCTGTATTTTCTAACATGCCTGTAACTTCTGCAAATATATCCACCTTATTGTAGGCAACTAGACTACCCTGTATCTCCATATCGGAAGTAGTAGCCCCATTTTGTGCTCTAAACACCCCAACCTCTCGAACCACAGGTGCTGCATTTTCCTTTTTCTTTGGAGGTGCTTTTTTTTCAGATAATTTTTGAGATGCAATATATGCACCTCCGAGTACTAGGAGGCCTAAGACTATACTTATTCTTCTAAATAATAAGCTCATTGAGGTGATTCTTTTAGATTTATTTAAAGAAATAAATTTATAACCAATTTGATTAAAAAGCACAATAGTAAGCGCAAAAAAAATACAAAAACAGTATATAGTTGCATACGCAACTAAATTTTGAGGTTATTGTACATGCTTTTTAGCACTTTTTTACAGATTTCGACTTCTTCCTTTGAAATTCCTTGGGTCGCTTCTTTGTTTAATTCAATAGAAGTGAGCCAAATTCTTTGCTGTAATTCTACCCCCTTATAGGTTAAAAAAATCTTCTTATTGCGCTTATCTTTTTCATCTGTTCGTCGAACAATAACATTATGTTGTTCCATTAAGTTTAAGGCTCTGGCAATCGTTGCTTTATCCTTAATAGCAGCTATTGCCAAATCTTGTTGCTTTAAACCATCTTGTTTCCACAAATCTGCTAAAATGCTCGCGCACTGAGTAGGAAGTTCAAAGTCAGACCTTCCTAAAAGGACTTTCAGTCGGCTAGTCAACAGCCTACCTACCCGATTTGTTAGGAAGTTTAAGGACTCTATAGGGTCAAAATCAGTAGTATTCATAGGTAAAAATCGTTGCTTTTGCAACGGACTGCAAAAATACTATAAAAACACTTGTTTACTAGGTTTTATATGTCTTTTGATAGGAAAAATCACTACTAAGGTGTCGATAAATCTAACTAATTAATCCCAATCGACTTTTAAAAGCAGATTTAAATAATAGAAACACTTTTCTCCTATCTGTTACTCGGATACGTTCATTAACCACTCTAGTAGCTGGAGATTGTCTGATTTTCTTAAAGAGATTCAGGTAATATACATAGGCTAGGTAGACTCCAAATTTAGCCCCCTTAGGTAATCGAATAATACCTTGATAAGCATCATCAAAGTCTTTCTTTATATCTGCCTCTATCAGATCCTTTTCTTTCTGCGAAAAGCTAGTAAAATCTACGCCTGGAAAGTATACCCTGCCTCTGTCATCAAAATCACTTTTCATATCCCTCAAAAAGTTAATCTTTTGAAAAGCGGAACCTAAACTTCTTGCTGATGGCTTTAATCGTTCATAATTCTTCGTATCTCTTTCACAGAATACTCTTAAACACATCAGTCCTACGACTTCTGCAGAACCATATATATATTGTTGGTAGAGGGCATCTTCATAGTTATGAAAGTGTAAATCCATTTCCATACTATCTAAAAAAGCATCAATTAATTCCTGTTCTATCTCATATTTTCTAACCACCTCTTGAAAAGCATGTAACACAGGGTTTAAACTAATGCCTTGTTCAATAGCTTCATAGGTATCTTTTCTAAATTTATCCAACAAATACGCCTTATCATGCTGATGAAAAGTATCTACTATTTCATCTGCAAAGCGTACAAATCCATAGATTGCATAAATAGGAGCTCGCAATTTTTTATCAAAAACCCGAATACCCATAGAAAAAGAAGTGCTATACCTATTAGTAATCAATTGAGCGCACTCGTTGCAAGTATTATCGTATAGGTGCATCATAACTTTTGAATTAATTTCGTGGAAGGAGGTACCGAGAAAAGTATTTTTAAGAACACATAGACACTGAGGCACAGAAAAATATTTATACTCTGTGACTCAGTGTCTATGTGCTCTTAAAAAATAAATCTCTCAAACTCCCTGCCTAGGGTTTGATACTTTTAAAAATCTCTTCTGCCACTACATGCCCTGAGATAATAGATGGGGGCATCCCCGGTCCAGGTGTTGTTAATTGCCCAGTATAAAAAAGATTTTTGACTTTTTGGCTTCTCATCTTAGGTTTTAAGATAGCCGTCTGCATAAGCGTATTCGCTAAACCATAAGCATTTCCTTTAAATGCATGGTAATCTGCTTTAAAGTCATTGTGTGCGAAACTACGTTTGTAGACTACTGCATCTCTTACATTCTGTCCTGTCAATTTTTCCAAACGATCCATGATCATTTCATAATATTTCGCTCTCAATGCAGGCGTATCTTCAAGATCTGGTGCTAATGGTACTAGTAAAAATAAATTCTCACAGCCTTCTGGGGCTACCGTATTATCTGTCTTAGAACTCATACATGCATAGAATAATGGGGCGGTTGGCCACTTAGGATTGGTATAAATTTCTGCTGCATGCAGCTCAAAATCTTCATCAAAAAATAAATTATGATGCTCTAACTGAGACAGCTTTTTATTAATCCCTAAATAGAATAGCAAAGAGGAAGGCGCCATTGTTCGCTTATCCCAATAAGTAGGCGTATAGCGACGATGTTCTTTCTGTAATAGATGCTGTTCTATGTGATGATAGTCGGCACTACCAACAACTATATCTGCATGGTATTCTTGATCCTTTGTAATAACTTTAGTCGCATGTCCATTTGGCACATAAATAGATTGGACTTCTTGGCCCAATTTCACTTTAACGCCTAAGTCTTTTGCCACGCTTAGCATACCTTCTATAATCTTATGCATTCCTCCTAAAGGATACCAAGTACCCAATACTAAATCCGCATAATTCATCAAGCTATACATAGCAGGTGTATTTTGCGGAGTCGCGCCAAGAAATAAAACTGGAAACTCTAATAACTGAATTAGCTGAGGATGCTTAAATAAACTTCTAATCTGGGAAGAAATAGAGGAGAACATTTGTAAGCGAAACAGACTTTTAAAAACACGAATATCAGCAAACTCTAAAACAGAATTACCGGGCTTATAAACAAATTCTTCCATGCCTACTTTATACTTGTAGGCTGCCTCGTCTAAAAACTTTTTTAGCTTTGGACTACTACCCGGTTCATAACGTTCAAACATCGCATATAAGGCGTCCAGTTTAGCAGGAACTTCCATAATATCCTGTCCGCCAAAGAATATACTATAGGAAGGATCTAGTCGAACTAATTCGTAATAATCAGCGCGTTGCTTGCCGAATCGTGTGAAGAATTGGTCAAAAACTTCTGGCATCCAATACCAACTTGGTCCCATATCAAAAGTATAGCCATCTATCTCAAATTTCCTTGCCCGACCACCCGCTACTGTGTTTTTTTCTAAAATGGTAACATCATACCCCTTCTGTGCTAAAGAAGCGGCAGCAGTAATGCCAGAGAAGCCTGAACCTATAACGATTGCTTTTGTTGCCAATATGTTTATTGTCTAATTTTGAGAATGAGAAGTAGGTTTATTTTGTGCCACTGCCAAGGGATTAACAGAGGTTTGTTTGTTTTGTTTAATATTTTTATAAAAATATTAAACAAAACAATAGTACTGAAGACTTACTCTTTAGTCCCCTTTCTAAATTCACTAAGATTAGTTGAGATACTCAAATGATTCGTACTGCCCCCAATGTGATAAACGCCTAGTCCATAAGAAAATCTAAATCGACGAATTTTTATCCCCAGCCCCGCTGAAAAGCCGGCCAAACTTCTAAGATTATTAATGGACAGTTCTTTTTTCAAAAAATGATTGTAGCCAAAACGTAGCGAGACCACTTCTGCTTGTCCAAATAAAAATTCCCCACTAAAAATAAAGTGTCGAAATAAATTATCTATCACTTCATTATCATTGGTGCTTACCTCTTCTCCTAAGAAAAATGTATTCTCTTCTGAATTCGGATTATCATATAAAAGATTCCACTGCTGTAAATGCTGCGCAGTGACAGATACTCTAAATGGCAAATGCTGTAGCTTTTTAGAAATACCCAACTGAATCTCAAAAGGTAGATCTTCTTTTGTACCTGATTGGTAAGTACTCAATTGAGCTCCCATATTTTTGAATAATAAGGTAGCTGTAAAATTCTTATCTGCTACTTTGTATAAGGCAGAAAAATCACTAGCAATCCCAAATGAATTATAGGCCTCAAATTGAGAGGATACCATTTTAAGATTAAGCCCCACAGACATTCTTTCATACAATGCTCTTCCCGCTCCAACCGTAAAGGCATATTCTGATGCCTTGAAGGTCCCTGTAATATTACCAAATTCGTCTGCTGCTGTAAAATCACCATAAGCAATGTATTGCATACCCACATGTAGTGTTGATTGCCATTTATCCACATAACGGCCATAGGATACATAGCCGTTTCTAATACCCGCTACATGAAAATTTTGGTTAAAAGTCAATGCATTATGCATGGTTTTATTTAGTGCAGCAGGATTGTTATAAGCCAAGGCTACATCACTATCTTGCACCGTTATTAAGCTACCACCTAATGCAGTAATCCGAGCAGATGCAGGGAGATTTAGAAATTCATACACATTATCTCCACCTATTTGAGCATGAATAGTTAAGGATAAACAAGTAAGAAGTAGAAACGGGAAAAAACGCATATTCTTATTATAAGAAGTCAGAGATCAGACCGTTTTAGTTAGCTTACGCTAACGAAACTGTCAGAGGTCAGACTCATGATATTGGCTACGTAGCTTCATATCGCATGTCGTAAAATTCATAAAAAGCAAAAATACCAACTAAAATATACTCTATACCTACCATCCACAAATCTTCCAAGTAGCCGACATAACTATAATTGATGTAAGTTAGAAAAATTAGTCCAGACCACAAGATAGGAAAACGAAATCTAGTGAACAAACAGCATACAACAGGTAAGGCAACATACCAAGGATGAATCGTCATCGCTAAAAAAAGATAGAAACAGATCGCAAAAAGTAAATTGGGAAATAGATTATTCCAATTAGGTGCTTTTTCATTTAATACCTTCCATAGGATGGTCACTAAAACAAAGACCGAAAGAGCAGGGCCTACTGTTTGAATAATATTATACCCTTTATACTGGAATCCTAGCCAACGAATGAGGTAATAGATGCTTGCATTAAATTCAAATTTTTGAAAATACAAATTAAGACTAGCACCAAAATTCGATAAAAATGCACCACTGAATAGTGGGACAAATAAGCCTAAGAGCACTCCTCCTAAAACACTAAAGAATAATAAATTCCTAGGCCAGTTAATTGTTTTTATTTTAGTTATAGACCTATTAAAAAAGTTAGATATTTGTCCTTTACTGCTCTCTTTTACATAAGATAATCGCCAGATAAAAAAAGGTAAAAATATTAAGGGTAATAGTTTGGATGCAATTGCACCAGCCATTGCCATAGCACTTAGGGCCAATCGTTTTTGTACAGCTATTAACCAAATACTTAGTAGTAAGAAAAAAATCATAGCCCCTTCAAAATGAACGTTGCCCATGATCTCCAAGAGGATTAATGGATTCAAGGCATAGAGTAGTACATTCTTTTCAGGTAATTGAAAATGCTTTAGCAAACTAATTATTAAATAAATACTGCCTACTTCACATAAAAAAAGAAAGCTTTTTAAAATGATACTAAATTTTGCAAAATCGTTGGGGGAAAAATATGCCGCAATAGCAAATAGTAGTTGATTGATAGGTGGATAAACCGTAAAATAATTTGGAGAGTTTAAATGACTGTATAGCTCGGGCGTTAATCCCGGTACTACAGATGCTTGAGTTATATAGTAGGATGGCAAATGGTCAAAAGGATTCATCCCATTTACTAATAAGCGCCCATCCCATATAAAGCGATAAATGTCATCGGAAAAATTTGGAAAGGCAAAGATTAATACAAATCGCAGAATAATTCCTATAAGGGTATAAAATAGGATCGTCTCTCTTTTTGTGCTATAGAAAAAGACTGCTAAATATAAAGAGAAGAAAAGGCCGTAGTGTATAATTAAATAGTAGAACTGGGTTCGATTAATTACAAAGCCTAATATCCAAGTTAATATTAAAAAGGTGAGGGTGGAAAGCAGCAGTAAAAGAGGTCTTTTATATGGCATTCTAGAATTAGAAACTATTAAAATCTCAAAGATATAATAGATTCTAATAAATTATACTAGGAGATAATCGGCAAGCAGTAGCTTTTATTATTTTTAGATCGAGTGATTTTTTAAGGCTTTTTTGCAAAGCCTTAAAAAATCACTCGATCTAAAGGAATATCTTAAACATACTTGTTGCCGAATACCCAAGTTAAAGAACCCAAAACAAAAACAGGCAATCATTGTGTTACCAATAATTGCCTGCTTTATTAAGGATAAAAATTGCTAAAATTTAATTAGCTATTTTTAACATTAAGATCCATTGTTGGATATGGTATACCGATACCTTGTGCATCAAATTCTTTCTTCACATTTTCTTGCATATAAAAGAATGCATCCCAGTAATGTTCACTCTTCACGAATGGACGAGTCGCTAAGTTTACAGAGCTATCGCCTAATTCAGCTACTACCACACCTTGTGCAGGCTGGTCTAAGATATAAGGACAAGCTTTACCAACTTTTAAGATAGCTGCTCTTGCCTTGTCGATATCATCGCCGTAACCGATACCATAAGTTAATTCTACCCCTACTTCTCCTTGACCAGAGATATTAGTGATGACATTACCTGTGATATTTCCGTTAGGAACGATAATTTTTTTGTTATCTAAAGTTCTTAATACGGTGCTGAATACCCCTAATTCCTCAACAGAACCAACGTTACCACCAGCAACATCTATTAAATCTCCTACTTTGTAAGGCTTGAAAATTAACATCATTACACCACTAGCGAAATGGCCTAAACTACCTTGCATTGCCATACCAATTGCAAAAGTCGCTGCACCAAGGATAGCAACAAAAGAAGTCGTTTCTATACCGAAAAAGCCTGCAGCTGCCATTACAACCATTACTTTTAGAAGTACACTTACTAAAGACCCTAAAAATGGTGTGATAGTTTCATCTAATCCAGCTTTAAGCATCATTTTCTTTGCGGCACGAGTTATCATTCCAGCAATCCAAAAACCGATAATTAAAGTTAATACTGCACCTATGATATTAGGTAACATACTCATAAACCAAGGAATGGCATTAGCCATACTAAATCCTTCCATTTTATTTAAATTTTGTCTTGTTAAAAAATATAGCTTTATTTAGAGACGGTCCTTTTCTTAAGAGAGGTACATCTTTTTATGATTATTTTAACTATGACCGTACCCTAAAAAAGTGCAATTTTAACTATAATTTACTGATTTTCAATAACAGGCAGTAATTTCATATATCATTCTTAACAAAAAAATAACATTGGGTAAAGATTTTTTGACGGAAAAACAACGTGCATTGAGTAAACTACAGAAATATTGCGCGTATCAAGATAGATGTCATAAGGAAGTCCGGTCTAAACTACTAGATTTAGAAATCTATGGGGCAGACCTAGAAGATATTATCGTTGATTTGATTGCAGATAATTTTCTAAATGAAGAAAGATTTGCTAGATCTTATGCTAGAGGGAAATTTAGAATGAAGCAATGGGGAAGATTTAAAATCAAACAAGAATTAAAGTTTCGAAATATATCTGCCTATTGCCTCAAAAAGGCAATGGAAGAAATCGATGAAGAGGACTACATAGATACCCTAGTTCATTTGATTGAAAAGAAAAAGAAGCAGTATGAGCAGAAAGAAAAGGATTTATTTAAATTAAAAGGAAAAATAGCAAAATATATCATTGGAAAAGGGTTTGAATCACCCTTAGTTTGGAAATGGATAAATGAGCTTTTACCAAAGTAGCGTCGAGAAAGTTCAAACCTGCCCCTTCTTGCCTTCACTTAAGTATTTGAGAAAAAGTACAAAAAAATTGTTTAAAATAAGTAACTAGGTCGTCGAAAAAGGCCATTCAAGGAAAAAGAATGTATGTACTGCAACGTGCCTTGGCAGGTGGGTTCACAGGAAAATAAGGATGAATGAGTGATCCTGAAGGGTGAATGTCCAAAGACATTCATGCGAATGAATCGCAAAGCAGACGGGATACCAAGAAGCCGTCCAAATGTGGTAGTTTGTTGTTACTAAGTGCTTATATTGCGATAAAATAAAAAGATTGTTAGACTGGCAACCATTATTCCTTACTTTTAAACTAGCCTTTATCACAACTATACTGTTGCTGATAATCTCACTACCCTTAGCCTATTGGCTAGCTTATACCAAGAGTAAAGCTAAACCAATAATTGAAACCTTAGTGAGTATGCCTCTGGTCTTACCCCCAACGGTTTTAGGATTCTATCTATTATTAGTTTTTAGTCCGAACAGTACACTGGGAGGCTGGTTAAATGAACACCTCGGCGTACGGATGGTTTTTTCTTTTGCAGGTTTAATAGTCGGGTCTATGATTTATAGTTTACCCTTTATGGTGCAACCTATCCAAGCAGGTTTTGCTAAACTATCGCCATCCTTAAGAGAAGCAGCCTATGTCTTAGGAAAGTCAAAATGGACTACCTTTAGAAAAATTCTACTACCAAATATCAACCCCGCCTTATTGACAGGTATTGTGTTAGCCTTTGCGCATACGATCGGAGAATTTGGAGTCGTACTGATGATTGGTGGTAATATTCCAGGTAAAACCAGAGTCGCATCAATAGCGATTTATGATGAGGTAGAATCTATGAATTACGCAGCAGCGAATCAATATTCTTTAATTTTATTTGCGATCACTTTCCTAATCTTATTATCTGTTTATCTTCTGAATGGTGGCTATTTAAAATCGTCTCTTTTAAAAAATTCGAAGCATGATTGATATCGCTATAGAAAAGGAATTGCTATTTGCTACTGGTAAAGGACGGCTTCAAATTGCCTTTCAATTAGAACAGCAAAAATTCCTGACACTATACGGAGCATCAGGTGCAGGCAAGACGTCTATCCTGAGAATTCTTGCAGGGTTGATGACTCCTGATAAAGGCAAAATTGTCATTAATGGAATGACCTGGTTAGACACGGTTAATAAAATAAATCTAGCGCCACAAAAAAGAAATATTGGTTTCTTGTTTCAAGACTATGCCTTGTTTCCAAATATGACCGTTCAAGAAAATTTATTATTCGCTTTAAAAAAAGGGCAGCAAAAAAATCCTATTAAGGATCTAATAGAATTGATGGACTTAGGCGCTTTGCAAAATCGAAAACCTACTACTTTATCGGGTGGACAGCAACAAAGGGTAGCCTTAGCTCGGGCTCTTGTACAGCAACCTAAATTGTTATTATTGGATGAACCTTTGTCTGCCTTGGATGGATCGATGAGGAATAAGTTGCAGCAATATCTTTTGAAAATTCATCGAACTTACCAATTAACGACGGTCTTAGTAAGTCATGATATTCCTGAAATATTAAAAACATCGGAAGAGGTGATCGTGGTGGAGCAGGGTGCTATTATTGAAAGAGGAACACCTTCAGAAATATTCAAAAACCAAACTTCTTTTACCATAAAAGGACGTATCCAAGCGATCCAAAGAGAAGCAAAGTCTGTCAAGTTGACTATGGTAGTCGGCCAAGAAGTGATAGACATGAATGTAGAACTCGCCACTGCTATTAACTTATCAGTTGGAGACCGTATTTCAGTGGATGTACTTCAACCAATCATCAGAAAAGACGCTTAGCGCTTCTTATAATTCCATCCCCTTGTCTCCAATTATATAATTCAACAGCCAAAGATTATTTATTTTTGTAGTATGAAAACGAAAGTACTCCTATTATGCTATAGTTTACTCGCTGCGGTCAATCTCTCTGCGCAAGTACAATTCCATATTGCAGATAAGGAAACGAGAAAAGTTATCCCAAATGCACATGTATTTCTAGTGAATACCACATATGGAAATATTACCACTCCGCAAGGGATTATTAATATATCAATTCCTGAAGGCGTTAAAGAAGATCTGCTAATAACCCATATTGCCTATGAAACTACTTTATTGGAACATTCTGTTTATAGCACATTAACGAGTAGTGATACCATATTCATTTTAAATAATCAACTAGACATGGAAGAAGTGGTCGTTACCGCTAACCGTGGCAATAAATGGAAAAAGCGATATAAAAAATTTCAAAAAGCATTTTTAGGCGAAAATAAAATAGCGGCAAAGTGTCATATCAATAATCCAGAAGTACTAAGATTTGAGGAGAAAGATGGACAATTTATAGCGAGTGCCATTGATCTATTACATATAAGCAATAAATATCTTGGCTATGAAATTTACTATTTGCTAAGGCATTTAGTTATTGAAAAAGATGGCTCTACAGAATATTTAGGACAGGCTCGTTTTGAAGATATTAGTAAGGGTGATACGGATGTGCAAAAAAACAGAGAAAAAATATTTATTCAAAGCCCTAAACATTTTTTCCAAAATCTCGTCAGCAATAATCTAGCAGCTGCTGGCTATGAAATGAATATTGCCATTTCAAAAAACAATCAGTTTCACGATTTACAGATACCCAGTCCTGAAAAATTACTCAAGCCATTAACCAATGGAAATTATCAATTTTATTTTCCTGATTTTTTAAAAGTTGTTAATAAAAACATTACATCTGTTTTCTATCAAGATAAACCAACAGTAAGGGCAGGCGGTTTAGAAAGTCAAAAATTTGGTGAAGGTCAGGCAGAAAAAAAAGCTATTAGAAAATTTGCTATTTCCTATTTATATAAACTGACGCCCTATCTATTGATTAATCCATATGGCAATGTTTTGAATACTAAAAAGGTAAAAGAATATGGCTATTGGGCCGATCAAAGAATCGCTCAACAATTACCTTTTAACTATGGAGATGATTATACTATTGAAAAGAAAACAATTCCAGCAATAGCTGCTACAATAGATAATACTACACAAAATACACCGACCCAAAAGGAAAAATTAAAACACTTTACCTCTTTAATATACGACGAGGATCGAAGAATCAAAGAAGAAACTATACAAGCTATTGCTGATCAATGGGAAACTAACTTTATTTATCCCCTAGTAGAAATCATAAGATTGAGTTCCGATCCTTGGCTAATAAAAAGAGTGAATCTCCTTTTACAAAACAAGACTGGTCTTAGCCATCAAGATTATTTTGATTGGTTACAATGGGTATGGGAACAAGAACCAACCTATGAAAGTTACTACGCCGATTTTAAAGGAATATTATATCAGCATTTAGACCCAAAGTTTAAAAAATATTTTACTCAAAGAGATAGCACGGCTATTATTCGAATGGATGAAATTGTATGGGGTGGTGTAAAACAAGACGGTATTCCACCATTACGAAATCCCAAACTTCTCCCAGCACAAGAGGCCGACTATTTAAACAAACAGGATATTGTCTTTGGCATATATATCAATGGTCAAGCGCGTGCCTACCCTAAAAGAATATTAGCTTGGCATGAATTCTTTGTAGACCAAATTGATACAACTACCATAGCAGGGGTGTATTGTACCTTGTGCGGAACGGTCATTGCCTATGACATGGCAGACCACGATTTGGGAACAAGTGGTTTTTTATATAGATCGAACAAATTAATGTATGATAAAGCTACCCAATCTCTTTGGAGTACGATTGAAGGTGCTCCTGTTGTAGGCCCTTTAGTCGATCAAGGAATTAGTTTAGCCACACATCCCGTCATCACGACCACTTGGGGGGAATGGACGAAGCAACATCCGAACACCAAAGTATTATCGCTAGATACCGGCTATGATCGAGATTACGGAGAAGGAGTTGCGTACCAACAATATTTTGCTACCGATGACTTAATGTTCCCTGTACCTAAATCAGATAGTCGATTAAATAACAAAGACGAGGTATTCATCGTGCGCGCCTCCAATTACCAAAATGATCCCCTTGCTATTTCCATCAAATACTTACGCAAAAAGAATTGGCATCAAGATCAAATAAACGGAACTTCTATTATAGTATTAAGCGACAAAACAGGTGCTGCTAGAGCTTATGAAGCAGGCGATGTTACCTTTGCTTCCTATAAAAAAGGACAGTTAAAAGATAAGGACGAGCTAATATGGAACGTTACAGAAGACTACTTATCAAACGGTTCTCAGCAATTAAAACGTTTACCAGCACATAATATATTTTGGTTTGCTTGGTATAATAGTACCCCAAATACTCGTCTAATAAAATAATTTTTTTGTAGCTTAGGCTTCTGGTTTGAGTAGCTCTTTATCCTGCTCAAACCAGAAGCCTAAGCTACAAAATATCCTCTGTGTCTCAGTGCCTCCGTGTTCTAAATTAATCTCTCAAACTCTAAGAAAATGAAATTAACCACACAAATAGCCAATCAATTTAGGCAAGTATATTTAAATGGAAAATGGATTGCCAACACCAATCTAAAAGAGCAATTATCAGACTTAACTTGGCAACAAGCCACTACTAAAATCAATTCTTTAAACAGTATTGCTACCTTAGCCTTCCATCTCAATTACTATACGGCTGGTTTAATAAAAGTATTCGAAGGTGGTCCTCTTGATATTAAAGACCAATATAGTTTTGATATACCTCCAATAGCTTCTCAAGAAGATTGGAATACTTTAATTAATACGATCTGGAGTAATGCAGAAAAATTTGCAGACTTAGTAGAGCAAATGCCAGATGATCAACTATGGACTCCTTTTGTAAAAGAACAATACGGAAATTATTACCGAAATATTATTGGTGTTATTGAGCATAGCTATTATCATTTTGGTCAAATCGTGATTCTTAAAAAACAAATTTTGTCGGCTACCTAGTTCTATAAGATCCGTGGATTACTAGTTGAAATTATTAGGATATTTTTTACCACGGATTCACGGATTAGGAAGGTGTTTACTTATCTAATCTGTGAATCTGTGGTAAAAATTATTAACTGTTTTATCTTACTTTCAAATTAATAGTGTAGGGTAGTTCGTAATCGCCAAATTTATTTGGCTAATTCTAATTTGTAGTAGAACTAGCCAAATAAATTTGGTTGTTACGTAAGACATGTTACTTAGATAAATTTGTCAAATTTTCCACTTAATAAATCTTCAACAATGCAATTTCAAAAAACAATACTCCTCTTAAGTTGCTTATTCCTAATGAGCGCCTGTAGTTCAAAAAAATCATTATTTAATGGAAAAGACCTAACAGGTTGGCAAGCCTATGGCACTGAAAAATGGTATGTAGAGAATGGAGAATTAATTGCAGAAAGCGGTCCCGACAAAGAGTACGGATATCTAGGGACAACCAAGAACTATAAAGATTTTATTTTAGAAGTAGACTTTCTACAAGAAGCGAATGGAAATAGTGGCGTTTTTTTTAGATCGTCTATTGAAGGTGTAAAAATCAGCGGTTGGCAAGTGGAAGTGGCGCCACCAGGAAAAAATACTGCTGGCATTTATGAATCTTATGGTAGAGGCTGGTTAGTACAACCAACTGCCGAACAGGGAAAGATGCTTAAAGAAGGAGCTTGGAATACTTTGAAAATAAAAGCACAAGGTCCGCAAATTACCACTTGGCTAAATGGTGCAGAAATGATTCAAATTACAGATGATAAGATAGGCCAAGGAGAAGGATTTATCGCCTTACAGATTCATGATGGTGGAGGAATTAAAGTTAGATGGCGGAATTTACGAATTACGGAATTATAATGGAGTTTTGATAATCAAGGCTCTGCTTTCTCTTCATAAGATTCTTTGATAATCAATTGAGTATATGTCTAAATACGCATAATTCAACGCGGATTCAACGGATTTTATAGGTCGCCTGTATTAGGTGTGTGTACAGTAGGTCGAGAGCGTGACATACCAGTGTGATAACTGTCAACATTGCACATGACCTACAAAGATCCATATAGCTACGGAGTAGCTCCGCGTTGAATTATGCCACAGTCAGCTGCCTTACTTTTCTTAAATTGATGACATTTCACTTGCAGTAATTGGATGAATAGATTAGTTATCCCAACCTTGTTTTATAACCATTTCATTTTTTAAGCCTTTCGGAA
>CALJIY010000546.1 GCA_937973945.1 uncultured Saprospiraceae bacterium
GTCGATGGTTGAAGTTTGTAACTGCAACCTTATATGTTGCAAGTTTGTAACTTGCTTCCACCAATACATATCATAAAAACGACTTTTCGTTCGCCTTGATTCATCATTCATCATTTTTCATTCATCATTGAGAACTCCCCCATGCGCCGTATCTATTAATTCTTAACAGACTCCAACTCCAATCCCTGCTTTATCCCTTTCTCTATAGCAGGAACTCCTCGGCTCATCCATGCAGGCAAAGCAGCATCTTTTAGATAATAGTCAAAATACTGCTGCATCCTAACATTAAAATCCTTTCTGTTTTGCAATTTCACAGGCCAATGCGGCTCCCCATTGTAATTTAACAACCAAGCAGGTTTTCCAAGTCGGCGTAAGGCGGTAAAGTATTCAATCCCTTGATACCACGGAACAGCTCCATCCTTATCATTATGCATGATCAGGACAGGGGTATTTGTTTTATCCAATTCAAAGAGTGGAGAGTTTTCTAAATAGCGTAATGGATATTCCCAAATGGTGCCACCAATCCGACTTTGCGTTTTCTCATATTGAAACATCCGACTCATTCCACTACCCCATCGTATGCCTCCGTAGGCCGAAAACATATTGACTACGGGCGCCCCACTCTCGGCACATTTAAAAATATTCGTCTTATTTAATAGATAAGCAATTTGATAGCCCCCCCAACTATGCCCTTGTACGCCTATTCGGTCCTTATCTACAAAGCCATCTTTTATCAAGGAGGTAACCCCAGAGATGACTGCATTATAGCAGCTCTGTCCAGGATAACCATTGATATATTTTATATCAGGATTAAAGATGACATACCCTTTACTCACATAGAAACTATAATTGATGGTAGAGCGATGCGGGAAAGGCGCTCGATGTCGATATAGACCATGAGAACTCCTTTCGTAAAAATTGACGATCATCGGATATTTCTTCTTCGGATCGAAATTATCTGGCTTGATTAATAATCCTTCCACTTCCTCACCGCTAAGGCTAGTCCATTTATAAAGCTCCGCTGTGCCCCATTTAAAATCATGTTGTTGCGGATTGGCATCACTGATTTCTTTAGGATCATCGAAATCCAAATTGCTATATAACAAGTCTGGAAAGGTTCGGAAATTTTCTCTGGTAAAGACAATCTTATCTGCATTTTTAGCTTTGATCGGACGAGTGCCATAGTAATGTGGGGTCATCTTAGGTTCCGACAAAGCGCCAGTTTCCCAATTCAACCAAGCATAGCCACTTTCTTTTGTCACCTCATCAAATACCTTCAATAAAAGTCGCTCGCCTTTGTTGACAAAGTATTTTTCTCGATCTAAACGAAGATACCGAAATTGCCGTTTTTTTGCTCGACCATCTGTTAGTCGCACTGGTTGCTGATTACCAGAAGGATCTATTTTCCAAATATCATATCGATCATATACTAAGAAATACTGGTCATCAACTGTCCAAGTGGCATAGCCAGACGATCTAGGATGCATCGGTCGATCATTCAGTTCATCATAAAAAGCATGTTCCTCATTATTGGTCATTTGGACGACCTTACCAGAGGAGACACTGTAAGCATACCAAGCACTATCCGATGCCACATACGAAAAAGCGTACTTACCGATAGGAGACAAATTCACACTTCCCCTTACGCCGGTAGCAATTTTCTTCTTGCTCCCTGTTTGGCTATTCACTATGTATACATCTCTTCCAGCGGGTCCACCTTCCCAAGAGACTTCTTTATAATAAGATAATTCATTGTATGTCAAAACATGCTTGGTATTCCTATCCGCACTAAATCGAGTTTCTGGCGCCACTTCTGTTCCTACCTGTGTCGATGAATTCGTTGCTGGATGATACACCATTGTATAACTTCTTTTTTCTTCCTTATTCTGTTCTGCTTTTTGTTGGGTATGCAATTTCGCATCCTGCCAGTGCCACACTTCTACATTTACAATTTCTTCCTCCAACAAGGCAGTATCTTGAAGAATAGGCGCAGGCGCAATTCCCCAAAATAATTGGCGACCATCTTTGGAAAACCTAGGTTTGCGGTGTTCACTGATGATCCAATCCTTTGGCAAGGCACTAGAGCTATTATTGGCGATATTACGTGCTTTAGATTGACCATCTTTCCAATAAAATACTTCAAAAGGTGCAACAGCTGCATCGGTGGTGTCAAAATTGGCCTGGAAAGCGAGTTGTTGGCCAGCCTCATCAAAGGTGATATTTTTATATTCCCCTTTTTGCTCCCATAAAGAAGTAGAAGCAAGCGTTTGGCAATTGAATAAATAGACACCTGCTGTCACTGTAGAATCATTTCCAGTAGTCGTATAAACGATCTTATTGTTTTGCTTGGATACTTGAAAATCTAAGACAAATGGAAAACTATATACTTCTTGGTTCTGTAAATTCTTGATATAAAGCGTCGTCCCATTCTTTGGGTTTTCCTTTTTGATTTTTATTTTTTCTGTAGACTTCGTCGTATCTGCCTTTGGTCTTTCGACCTTGCTTATTGCTTGTGCTTCTTTTAAGTAGACCACCCATCCGCCCCAATCACTTGGTACTTTAAAATTCTTGACCTCCTTGATGGTATCTAGTCGATTTGTCTTCAAATTATATATCCCCAAATGATTTTTTGGTAAATCCTTTTTATCCACCTTTTGTCGGCGGAGTGCTTTTAAACTATCCTCCGCAGGCTTAATATTAAAAAACACAAATTGATTATCCGCACCAATGCTCGGAAGGGATGCTCGATCAAAAGAAGTCAAGGTGTTTTTCACTGCATCATAGATTTTCACAGTCCCATCTCCTTCCTCTCCTTTAAGGGTATAGGCTACCCAATTCCCATCATTAGATATTTTAGGACGGATAATCTTTTGCCAGGATACCAACTCCTCATGGCCTATTTCTTTTTTGTTGGCAATACTTTGGCTACTCGCTACTATAGGCGTTAGGAATAGAAGGATCGTTATTAAAATTTTGGACATTGTTTGCTTTTTAAT
>CALJIY010000547.1 GCA_937973945.1 uncultured Saprospiraceae bacterium
TGCGGTTCATTCACTTGAATGTCTTTGGACATTCACCCTACGGGATCGCTCATTCATCCTTATTTTCCTTTTGAAATCAGTCATAGTATCAACAATACTCCTTCTTTCAAAAGAAAACTAAGAAAAAAATAACCTACCCAAGAATCCACATTTATTATCTCCTCGTTCCTTAAACAACTTCAAAGATAGCAGAAGAATCATTAGAAACTACTGGCAGTATAAAAAATAAGAATTTTTTACTTCAACTTCAAACTATGACGTTGACCTTGACTATACCTTGAGATTGAGATTGAGATTGGGATTGAGGTTGAGATTGAAGTTGAAGTTGAAGTTGAAGTTGAAGTTGTCCAAATTTCAGCCATCCTCCACACCCTAGTCACAAATTTCGTCAATAATTCAGCCTTTTAATACCCTAAATATTATGGAGGTAATGTTTGCGGATGCCTCTTAAAAACTAACCTCGTCACAATGCTTCTTAAAAGCAAAATAACAACATGTTTTAGGGAAAATGATGCTATTTTTTTCAAAAATCTTTCAAAAAAGTAGAAAGTGACAAGCTATATAATAGGATTAAACACTGATCTGCTTTATCTTTGATGTATAGTTTATACTTACCTCCCTTCAATTCCTAAGTACACTCCTCCATTTTACCTCACCATATTCTTAGGTATTCCCTCTTAGTTTCCACATCTCCCATAATTCGTTAACAATGAATCAGTTACAGCAGGTATGCACGAGCATCCTAATAGGATTGCTATGTACTTTATCAACTTATCAAGCACAGGCATCATATGTTCCAACTACGGTAACCAATCTATTTAAAATAGATAAAGCAAGCATTGGTAATGGTGACTTTGTGGAAGATGCTGTATTTCTTACGATCAATAAAGAAGCTTTAGCAAAAATCAGAAATAATAATAAGGACAACTTCACTTTAGTTATTCCTTTTGAGCAGGATACTAAACTTACCTTGAAGCTGGAAAAGAAAACATACACTGCTGCAGATTTTAAAATCACTGTAGCAGAAAACGATGAATTAACTACCTTAGATTATAATCCAGCAGTTTTTTATAGTGGGGCTGTCAAAGGCCAAAGAAATGCATTAGTAGCTTTAAACTTTTTTGAAGATAAAGTAACTGGTGTAATTTCTTTTCAAGGACAAAATTATAATGTAGGCCCCTATGAAAGAGGTGGAGAGAATAGCTTTGTTATTTATAGAGAACAAAATTTAAATGTGCCTAATCCTTTTGAATGTTCTACGGAAGATCCTGTAGATTTTCATATGGAACCTGTTAGTTCTTCTAGATCTAGCCAAAACAAAAAGGTAGGTGTATATATTGAATGTGACAATCATCTGTATAAAAATTTGGGTAGCAATGCGACTAGAGTAACTGATTTCACAACTGGTTTATTCAATATCGTTTCTACTTTATATAAAAACGAAGACGTGGAGTTAGAAATTTCTGAAATAAAGATTTGGTCCACGCCTGATCCTTACCTTAATTCTTCCGCAAAGAAAGCTCGAAATGATTTCGCTAGCAGATTGAATGGTAACTTCAATGGAGATATTGCTCATTTATTATCTAACTATAAAGTGAATGGAACACCACCCAATGGTGGATCTGCCAATATTGATGTCTTATGTGATAAAGCGATTGCGGTTGCTTATACGAATGTAACGACTTCTTATCTTAACTACCCTACTTTCTCTTGGACTGCTTATGCAGTGACACACGAAATAGGTCACAATTTAGGATCGCCTCATACGCATAGTTGTTTATGGCCTACTGGCCCCATTGATAATTGCTGGTGTCCTGAGGGTGGTTGCACGCAAGGCCCAGAACCTACCTCTTCTGGGACTATGATGAGCTATTGTCACCTTGATCCAGGATGGACTAAATCTTGTTCTTTATCTAGTGACAATCCAGGAATCAGTTTTTCTGCTGGCTTTGGACAACAACCAGGAGATCTAATCAGAAATAAAATTGCAAATGCGTCTTGTTTAAGTACTTATACACCAGTAGTAGTGCCTTTTACGGCTACTGCATCTGTAAGACATGAAACTTGTTTTGAAGAAAATAATGGTAGCATTACCTTAAGTTTAGCAAATGGAACGGGACCATACACTTATCAATGGAGTACAGGTGCTAGAACTTCAATTTTAACTGGTTTAGCAGGCGGGTCTTATGCCGTAACAGTAACAGACAGAAATGGTAAGATAGCAAAATTAAGTTCAACGGTAAGAAGTGCAGATAGAATCGTTGCGGATGCCGGACCAGATCGAACTATTGCCTGTACAAATGGCTCTATTACTTTAGAAGCTAATAATCCAACAAATAAAGTTGGACATTCTTATAGATGGACAAAAATCGGAGAGGTACTTAATAACTCTACCTCTGGACACAGCATTACCATCACTACTTCAGGGACTTATGTATATACTGTTTCTAATAATAGTACCGGTTGTAAGGCAAGAGACACGGTCGTCGTGAGGCAAGATCAGGCGCCTGTTTTTCAAATAAGAGGTAATAATATTAGTTGTAATACGCCTTTTGCAGAATTAAAAGTAAATACAAATTTATCAGATCTTACTTATGCATGGACTGGACCAAATGGCTTTACGTCCAATCTTTCTGCGCCTAAGGTTGATCAAGCAGGTATTTACTATCTAAGTGTAACAAATGCTAGTAACTGCGTAAGTCAAGACCAAATAGTCGTCCGTTCAGAAATATATCAACCATCTGTACAAGCATACGGTGGTGTCCTTACCTGTACTAAAACTAGTGTTGAACTTGCAGCAGAATCCAATGAACAAGTAAGCTATAAATGGACTGGGCCAAATAATTTTGTTTCTACTATTAAAAATCCTACTACTGAAACGCCTGGTATCTATACATTAGAGGTTACCTCTATGAATGGTTGTACCAATACTACTATGGCTCAAGTTGGCGCAGCAATTGAACTACCGACAATTAGAATCAATGGTGGAGATATTTCCTGCAATGAATCTTTTGTGACTTTAAGCGCAATTTCAGATGCCAACAATGTGATGTACCAATGGAATGGTCCTAATAATTTCAGTAGTAACAATGGTCAAATCCAAGCTACAGAAGCTGGTATTTATTCTCTTGTGATATCGAATGGCGCTGGCTGTACCACTAGTGCTAGCCATACGGTAAATAAAGTAGGAACGCCTAACTTCGAAATCCAAGCAAGCCCGCTTAGCTGTCAAAATAGCACGACCATTCTAAGATTAACGAACTATGAAAACATCTTTGATTATCAGTGGACAGGGCCCAATAACTATCAATCGACTACACCCCAACCCACTGTGACTCAAGGGGGAATATATACTTTGGTCGTAACAGGTGCTGATGGATGTACTTCAACAAAATCATTCACGGTAGAAAATATAGTTGAAACACCTGAGATTAATATTACAGCAGCAGCTATCACCTGTGCCAACAATGCTACGCAGTTAAATACCAATTCTAATTACTTATTCAGCCGGTATGCTTGGAGCGGTCCCAATGATTTTAGCTCAGATGAATCGAATCCAATTGTCTCCATACCAGGAACTTATATATTAGACGTATATACCGCAGGAGGCTGTGTTATTAGACGATCAATATTAATAGAAGCGGACAATAATCCAGTGGCTATTCTCGCTTTGTCTGCCACAGAATTAAGTTGTGCACAAACGACAGCTCAATTAAATGTGTTAACAAACAAATCAAGTGCACAGTATGTTTGGAGAGGCCCTAATAACTTCTACTCTACCGAACAAAATCCGACTGTTACGCTTGCTGGCATGTATGAATTAAATGTAATTGGAGAAAATGGTTGTACAAATAATAGCAGAATTGAAGTAATTTCTAAATCTATTGATATTAGTAATATTCAAGTTACCCAAGATGATTGTGGTCAAAAGGAAGGACATATAAAAATCGAAGTCTCAGGCCAAGCGTCAGATTATACAGTACAATGGAATACTGGACATATGGGTTTTGAAATTGGTAACCTAGCTGCAGGAATATATTCTGCGACTATCAGAGATCAGAACGGATGTTCTGTTGTTATTTCTCAAGAAATAAGATCGAATGATCCGATCTTATTAAATCAATTAGATGTAACAGAAATAACTTGTTCTGGAGCTGCTGATGGACATATAGCAGTGAGTGTCATTGGCGGTCTAGCTCCATATCAGCTATTCTGGTCGAATGGAGAGACCGGAAATAGTATTCATGACTTGGACTCAGGAACACATAGTTTAGAGGTGGTGGATGCTCGTAACTGTGTGAAAACATTTTACTTTGATATTACAGATCCTGAATACCTAGAAGTCACAACAGAATTAGAAGAAGGTGGTGTAGATTTTTTCGTAGAAGGTGGTAATCCAGCATATACTTATGAGTGGAGTAATGGCTTGACAGGTAGCAGTGAAAGAGACTTAGAAAATGGAGATTACGAGGTGACGATTTCTGACGCTTCAGGTTGTGTGGTAGTAGAGCAATTTACAATGGAATCTTTTGACATCACAGAATCTATCACCTCTGATGTGGTGACTATTGACGTACCTGCTACTCCAGAGCTTATGGTTAGTCCTAATCCTGCCAATACTTTTTTTAATTTGAATTACGAATTTGAGGAAAGTACTTTAGTCTTTATCTCCATATTTAATTCACAAGGCTACTACTTGTATCGTACTACTATGGAAAGTAAACATATAAATGAGACATTTAACACTACTTCTTGGGAAAATGGAACTTATTATGTCCAATTACTATCTAAAAATGGCTTTGTGACAGAGGAATTAAAGGTAGTACATAATTAATTTTTTTCTTTTTTCTTTTGGTGTTTTAGTAATTATATACGAACTATATTAAGCGATGGAACTTTTGTTCTGTCGCTTTTTTTTGGTCTATAAGCTACATTTAGTTGAATTGTAAAAGAACTAATTGAAGGGAAAGTTAAATGGAGGGAGAATAATCAGATACTATGTATAGTTCAAATAATGTGCCAAATTTGCTATTTTTTGATTACTGAATGACTAATTTTTATTTAATAAAATTACTTCTTTGGAGGGAATATATGATGATTGGAGCGAACTCCTTTGATTACTTTTGATACTACAATATACGACGAAAGTCAATTCATTAAATACCGTGAATTCTGTTTTTGTGACATTGTAATTTATTGCAAAACAAAATACTACACACGCAAAAAACTAATAATCAGTTAGTTACATCATATTGGTTAGATTTATTTCCTAATACAATGACTAAATCCTTAGATAAAAAACTACTAAATAGTTAGTTGGAAAATTTAAAGGTTTTAATTTAACCGCATTTAGACATATAGGTTCAATACCATGCATCCAACTGTACTAAAATTGAGGCTCTAATGTCTCTTGCTTTATCTAATCATTGTCATCTATGAACTCCTACCCTACGCTCTTTTTTAAACTGCTCCTTGCTGTCCTATTGATTAGCCTATTTGCCCAACTTAGTATAGACCTACCTATAGGAGAAACAAGTATTCCCATTACAGGACAAACCTTTGCGGTACTATTAGTAGGCTATTACCTTGGCATTACTTGGGGCACATTGGCGGTATGCTTATATCTATTGACCGGCCTACTTGGCTTACCCATTTTTGCAGATGGAAAATCAGGGCTAGCCGTCTTGACAGGAGGAAGCGGAGGCTATTTAATTGGCTTTATTGTAGGCGCATTGCTTGTTGCGTGGCTACGTGGGCAAATAAATGCACCCATTTTCATTAAGGCATTCGGCTTAATGGCATTAGGTACACTTGTTATCCTAATATTCGGTGTAGGGCGATTAGTACAGTTATATGGACTAGAAAAAGGTTTAGAATATGGCTTCTATCCTTTCTGGAAAGGAGCAATTGTAAAGATAGTTTTGGGGGCAATCGTGGTATGGGCAGTAGATAACCTAAAGAGAATTAGATGATACGCACCGAAAAATACTTTTTTTTAAATATTAGAACTTTACCTTTACAGGAGCGTTTAATAATTTTCAATAGTATAGTAGCAAATACCTTGTTCTGATCTATTATGTGCTTAAAATCAACGATGAGTTCTATTTTTCGAGAAGACACTATGACTAGTTATTCGATAGCCAATAATACATATCAAGTAGAATTGTATGATACTATTGACAAAGCCGCTAATAAATGGGCACAAATAGAACCTATAGATAATACTTTTCTACAAGTCCCTTATTTTCGCTTTCTAGAAGACGCCTCTCCTACCGGAATTCGCTTCAGATACCTCGTATTTACCAATAAAGAAAAAGTAGTAGGCATTGCTTACATCCAATTGGTCCAATTAAAAGTAGGAGATGCCTTAACAGATAAAGAAATACCAGCTTATCAGCAAAAAATAAACGCCGTTATTTTAAAGATGGCCAATATGAATGCGATTATATCTGGTAATTTACTCCTTACGGGTGATCATGGCACGCATTTCTCTCCAAACCTATCCACTGCATTAAGTCATCAATTATTACAAGAAGGTTTAGATGTGCTCAAGACAAATCTAAAGCAACAAAAGCATTCTGTTTCTCTACAAATTATAAAAGACATCGGTGACGCTAAAAAAGACAGTTTTCAATCGGTTCTAGGTAAATCCTATAATGAATTTACCCTACAACCCAATATGGTTTTAGATGTCCCAGAAAATTGGGAAAACTTTGATGATTACTTACAAGCCCTCACCTCTAAATCAAGAGTTCGAGCAAAAAGAGCTTTCAAACTAGGTAAGTCTATTCGCAAAAAAGAATTTACGATTGATCTTATGAAAGCCTTCCTTCCTCAAATTGATAGCTTGTACAAGGCTATTGCAGATAATGCAGGTTTCAATGTGGTATATCTTAGTGGAGCGTATTTCTTACATTTTAAAGAACATTTTCCTGAAAAATTTAGAGTTTTTGGCTATTTCATCGAGGAAGAGTTAATTGCATTTTATACTACTTTTCAAAATCATGAAGAGTTAGAAGCTCATTTTCTAGGCTTTGATTCCGCTAATAACAGGAAGTACCAAGCCTATTTAAATATATTGTTTGATATAATAAGACTAGGTATTACGACTAAATCCAAACAAATAAATTTTGCAAGAACCGCATTAGAAATAAAGAGCTCAGTAGGTGCTAAACCAGTTCCATTATACTATTTTGGAAAGCATACAAATGCCGTAAAAAATCACATTTTTTCTCCTGTTCTGTCTTACTTCCAACCCAAAGTTGAATGGAAACAAAGAAATCCATTCAAAAAGATTGATGACCAATCTCCTATTTCTTAAACTCATTATAGTCGTATTTTTAACAATAAACGTACAAAGAAAATTAGTCACTTACTATAAAAAAAACTTTGATAGTTTTGCTGGTAATAATTTTATATACATTTTTATTCTTGATAAACTTTTAGTGTGACTTTTAACCGTTTTTTGTCTTATATTCCCTTGATTCCCTCTCCCTAACAAATTTTAAATAGTAGCTTTTAAAAGGTCTATTAAGCTAGAGACCCCATTAGAAAATGGTCATACACATAGCGAAAGAACAAAATAACTATGTCACTTATCTACTAGTACTATGATACTATAGTGTCGAATACCTCATATTTTTGTAATTGACTTCCCCTTCTGCTTACTCTCCAAATCATTAAAAGCATGCTACTTCTTAATTTTGAGCACCCAGCATCATATACCATTGTAGCGTAGAATTGCCTCCTACCGATAATAAATTATAAACCTTAGATCAAATCACCTAATACATCTATTCAAAATGTATAGTGGATATTATGGAACTACGAATTTGATCACCATTTTTAATTGACGATCAATTAATCTAATCGCTCAAATGACACTTAAACAACATCTACTAGTCTTCTTTTTAATAATAGGAACGATCACCTCATCGGTTGGACAAATCTATCCTATAAGCCTTGATGATAGAATTGATAATTCGACTAAAATTATTTTAGCTAAGGTAATCAATCAAAATTCTTATTGGGATGCCACCGGTGCGGATATTTATACATCCTATACCTTAGAGGTTACTTGTTTCACAAAAAATCCTAGCAATCATAATTATGTGGATGTAGTGATACCTGGAGGTCGGGTCGAAGATGAAATACAGATGGTTTATCCAAATATTAATTTAAAAATAGGCCAAGAGTATCTGTTTGCTTTAAATGAATTAAATAATAACGTCATCTTACCTACCCAATTAGCTCGTACAGGTAATCCAACTTATGAAGCATATTCTTTTAATCAAGGGATCTTACCCATGACTGATGGCTATTACCAAGATTATTTTAGCAGTACACCTATACATGAATCCGAATTATTAAATTTAATAGCGGCTAGAACAAATGTAACGCCTAAAAAACCAGATGGAAGTACTTTTACAGCTAGAATTCAATTTAATCCTAATGATGGGGATTTAGATAATGATGGTGTCCTAGATATATACGATGAGGATCCCAATGATCCAAACAGTGATAGTGATGGAGATGGTATTTCGGATACACAAGAAACAAATGGTGATGGAATTTATCAACCTAATATAGATACGAATCCCTTAAGTGCCTGTGATCCTGTTACTCAGCATACCAATTGCCAAGCGGTAGATCTTGATGGAGATGGTTTTTATGGCAATTTTCCATCTAGTGCAAGTGACTATGATCCAGATGATTACAACCCGTGTATTCCCGTTGCGCAAGTAATGATAACTGCGACTAAAGATACATGGATTAATCAACAAAGCCCTACCAATAATTATGGACAAAGTAATTTGCTATATTTAAATGAAACGGAATCCCAACAGAAAAGAGCGCTACTTCAATTTGATCTATCAAAATTTAGTGGTTCTGCCATCAGTACTGCGGAACTTTTCTTCTATGTAAACAGTGCTAATTTTGGAGCTATTCTGGAATTAAATAAAATGGATCAAGATTGGGAAGAAGGAACTCAAAATCAAAGCGCTGGAACTAGTAATTGGAACCAAGCTTACCTAGATCAATCTTGGAATGGAGGTAATTTCGATGCGACTCCTTTACTATCAGAGCCAGTCAATTCAATTGGTTGGAAATCTGTATCGATTCCTTCAACTCTTATTCAAGAATGGTTAGACGATCCTGATACCAACTTTGGATTAATGCTAAGGAATAACTTACCTATTGCCAATGCTATTCTTTCGATTAGTTCTACAGAAACTACAGTCGCTCCCTATTTGTCGCTTACTTTTGATCCGACTGGTTGCACTTATAGCAACTATAGAAAAGCTCAAACTTCGCTAAATAGACAAGCCATTGTAACAAAGAATGGTGCCGGAGAAGTTACCAATACTTTTAATGCCGGTACTATTGATGCAGACTATCAAATGATTATTGAAGGTAGTGGTTTTGGTACGACTGCTGGTATGGTGGAATTTCCAAACGCAGATGTAGGTGGATTGGGAAAAATCACTATAGAATATGGTACAGATATTATCTATTGGACAGATTCTGCCATTAGAATTAAAGTCCCTAAAGAAGCGGGTACCGGTTCGATGAATGTCAAAAATAGTAGTGGCAATGTTGTAGGCACCGCTAATATTGTAATAGATTGGTCCCTAAACCCACTCTATCATAATTATAGAGAATTCCCAGATTATACTAGACAACGAGTCAACTTTATTGATGCAAATGATATTGGAGGCTATACGATCAAAATCAATAATGCTTCCAGTTTAATCCAAAACACTGAAGCTTTAGACGCCTTTGAAAGGGCTTTATCTAAATGGCAATGTTCTACTGGTGTTAACTTCGTTTTAGACCGAACGGGTACGGCCACCGATGTAGAGAATGATGGAAATTGTATTGCCCAATTTACAGATCAATTACCTATTGGTGTTTTAGCCATCACTTCTTCTAGATATAAGGGCGCTGGAAATAGTGGTTGTAGTCAAGAACAAACGCTTTGGCGATTAAAAGAATTTGATATAGAATTAGCTAGTCCCACTTCTTTACCTAATAATTTAACCTGGTACTATGGCACTAGCACACCTAGTCTTTTCCAGTTTGATTTTCAATCAATTATAACACACGAATTAGGCCATGCACACGGTTTGGCACATGTAGTTAATGAGGAAAGTGTCATGCATTTTTCTATCAGTAACGGGGAAATGAGAAGAGAAATTGGAGATGGAGAATTAGAAGGTGCAGCGCATAAAATATCCTTTAGTACAAAAGATAATTGTGTTTCCTCCTACAGTCCGATGACTGTATTTGCAAGCAATGGAGATTGTGATAATACAGGTACGCCAGCCGTCAGCGACAATCGAGCTAAAATAAAAATAATGATTGAAGGATATTATGATGAAAATTCTGGCAGTATGAATACCAGTTTATCAGACAATAATATCATGCCTTTGATCCAACCCTTCAATGTTGCCCCATTCGACTACAATGGTTTTGAAGTCGTATCGACCATTCCTGTGAACGTAGTAGATTGGATGTTAATTGAATTAAGAAACGCTAGTAACGTCGACCAAATAATTCATCAACAGGCGGTTTTCTTAAGAAATGATGGATCATTGATCACCTTAGAAGGTCAAGAAGAAATCGTGTTTAATGGGGTGAATACAGATAGTTTTTATATCGCAGTACATCACTTAAATCATCTTGCTGTAATAAGTAGCCAACCTCACCCTATACAGAAGATTCCTACCACTTATGATTTCACTAGCGAATCTACGGCAGCAATGGGAACAGGACAATTAAAAACAAAAGGTGGTCAGTATTTAATGACTAGTGGTGATTTTGACGGAAATGGAATCATTAATAATGAGGACTATAATTTATGGAAAACATCTGGTGCAGCAATCAATACTTATTCGCCAGCCGATGCTGATGGAAATGGTATTATTAATAGTTTAGACTATAATTTATGGAAAAGAAATAGAAGTAAAATAGGACTTATAACCAAATAAAACGAATAGATAAGAATTCCTCTTTTAAACAAAATTTTCTAATTAAAATTATACAACAACAATAAACGAACTTGTTCAAACATACACTATCATTCACATTTACAATTATTAATGGGACAAGGCATGAAATTTATTATTAAAAAAGAAGATAATATAAAATGGATACTAGCAGGTGTATACCTACTGGTCAGCAATGTCCTATTGGCAAATATTTATCCGATTAGTCTTCAAAATAGAATCGATAGTGCTGAGCAAATTGTTATTGGAAAAGTAGTAGCAGAAAATTCATATTGGGAAGAAGACAGTACTAACATTTATACAGCCTATACAATGGAGGTGTTATGCTATGCTAAAAATGCAGATGATGTATTTTATTTTGATTTACTACTACCTGGTGGTGTCGTAGGGGAAGATATCCAAATTAACTATCCATATATTAAACTACAAATTGGTTATGAATACATGGTAGCTATGGAAGATATCACCTTGTACCAATTAAATAGAAAACATGCTCGATCTAGTGGTCCTAAATTTCAACCCTACTCTTATGTACAAGGAATTCTCCCAATGCATAATGGATACTATCAGGATTATAATGATACCCTTGAAATTGCGGAATCAGAGATGCTTCAGGCTATTTTTGAGCAAACAAATACGCCGCCCTTAAAACCTACTGGCGCACCTTGGACACCTAGAACCGTGTTTAATTCGAGCGATGGAGATATTGATAATGATGGAGTCCCTGACATGTATGATATAGATCCGAATGATCCAAATAGTGATAGTGATAGAGACCAAATTTCAGATATAGAAGAATCTACAGGTAATGCAAATGGAGTAATTTCTGATCCGATGAATGCCTGTGATCCTTATCAAACTGCTCCGTGTTTGGGCGTGGATATGGATGGAGATGGATATTATGGCAACTACCCACCTGGCACAGCAGAACATGATGCGGCCGATGATAACAGTTGTATTCCTAATAATGCTGTTGCCAATAATTGTAATCCAGAAGATTTAGACAGTGATGGATTTATAGGTAATGTTGCTCCAAATGATCCTAATTACGACTTAGATGATAATAATCCATGTATCCCTTTGGATCATGATATCATTCCAAGTTTCGCAGATAGTTATATTTCAAATACCGCTAAAGATTCAAATTTTGGTGCGGACAGCATATTGACAATAGGATTAGATCAAACCAATACAATCAATAGAGGCTTGTTTAAATTCGATTTAAGTATGCATCAAGGGAAACCAATTAAGGATGTACTATTAAAACTACATGTGCATAATCCTTCCAATGCAAATTTCTATTTAAAAGTATATAATGCTACAGATGATTGGGACGATCAAACTGTTACTTGGAATAATGCACAGACAAATAGTCCGTGGTCCAATGGTCCAGGGGAAGGGTATGACTCAAATACAATAGGTACCCTTATAGCTAATGATGATGGGTGGGTTTATATTTATTTAGACCGAGATATGATAGATACTTGGATCACTTCTCCAACAGAAAACCGTGGTATATTCATTAGAAATATAACGCCTTATTCTCCCTTACTTGTTAGCTCCATTGAATCAGGATTTCCAGCCACCATGGAAATATTTTTTGATGTACAAGGCTGCCAAAATAGTTTCACAAGATCAGAAGCACCAAATAATAGTATCGTACTTAAAAATGGAGAAGGAACCATTACTAATGAATTCTATGCGGGTACTATTTTACCAGAACATGAAATGATTATTGAAGGTAGTGGGTTCGGTAATGCTGTTGGACAAATTTTATTACCGAATGCAGATGTAGGCGGTCTTGGTTTTGCTCCGATTGAAATAGGCACAGATTTAATACATTGGACGGATACAGAAATTCGTTTTAAGATCCCTAAAACAGCTGGCACAGGAACCATGAAAATTGCGACCAGTGAAGGCAACGAAATAGCTAATACAGCTATTAAAATCTTGTGGGCTTTGAACCCTATCTATCACAATAACCAATTCTTGCCCCAAGCGGTGAGACAAAGGGTGCATTTTGTCGATGTAAATGCTAGTGGAGGATATACTTTACAAGTAAATACCTCTACAGGCTTTGCAAGCAATTCTGCTGCCGTAGGGGCATTAGAAAGAGCCATAGCTAAATGGCAATGTTCCTCTGAGGTAAATTGGGTCTTGGATGTATCTGGAACTTCTACAGAAGCCTCAAAAGATGGGTTCTGTATTGCGCATTTTAGCGAAGACCTACCAGCCGGAGTATTAGCCATAGCCACCTCAAGATTTAAAGCAAAAAAGAACAGTACCTGTCCTTATTATGACGCCATGTGGCGCTTGTCAGAATTCGACATTGCCTTTGCAGATCCTTCCATATTGCCTTCGGGTTTTGGATGGAATTTTTCAGAAGAAAATCCTTCTGCCTTTGAGTACGATTTCGAATCAATTGCCTTACATGAATTAGGACATGCTCATGGTCTAGCTCATGTAATTGACGAAACAAGTGTCATGCATTATGCCATTGCTAATGGTGAAGTTAAAAGAACTTTAAGTGAACATGAACTAGAAGGGGCTGCACACAAAATGGCTTATAGTGTTTCGGAAAGCTGTGTGTCTTCTATCAACGAAATGGTGGCATTCAGTGGCTGCGAAGTAGAAAGTCCACCCAAAAACCATACGAAAATCAAAGTATTTCTAGAAGGTTATTTTAATGATACGACTGGTACAATGAGTACCGCATTATCTAGTAAAAATTTACTGCCATTAACTCAACCTTTCAATACCGACCCCTTCAATTATACTGGAACAGAATCTGTCACATCTTTTCCAACTGATGTAGTAGATTGGATTCTCGTAGAATTAAGAGATCCCAACAATATGGACCTCATAATCACCCAACAAGCATTCTTCATAAGAAAAGATGGTATGTTAATTGGGCTAGATGGTTCAGAAGAACTATATTTTACAGCTACAAGCGCCGAAAATTATTATCTAGCATTGTACCATACAAACCATCTGTCCATTCTTAGTAGTTCCCCCCACCCTGTGCAACAGATGACTACAGTTTATGATTTCTCAAATACGGCTACCGCTACTATGGGGTCAGCGCAGACAAAAGACAAAGGAGGTCATTTTGTCATGAATAGTGGAGATTTGGATGGAAACGGTATTATTAATAATGAAGACTATAATCTTTGGAAAACTTCAGGTGCAACCATAAATACTTATTCTCCTGCTGATGCAGATGGAAATGGTATTATTAATAGCTTAGATTATAATTTCTGGAAGATAAACAGGAGTAAAATTGGTTTAATCACAAAATAATAATGTCACTTTTATAGCTTTTTAAAACCAGAAAACCAATCAAAAATTACAAGATTATAAGAATAATCCCATAATGTAAAATTAAAAAAACAATAGAGTCATTGAAGTAAGTCTGAGGTTTATAAATTTTGATAATCAATAGTAATTCTAGCATAGTATCATCAAAAGAGTAGTTTGTACTATTCGATACTTAAATAATACCATTGTCATCGTCAGAAAATAGAAGTTAAGACATACTATTAAACACATTAAATGCTAACTATTCAAACACATATACTTAACTCATGAGAAGAATTAAAGGCTATTCCTTCTCCCTGTTTTTTATATTATGGTGTGCCCTACCCTCTTTTGCATGCTTACATCCAGTCTCTTTAAGTGATAGAGTGGATAATGCAGATCATATTGCTTTAGGTAAGGTAATTGAATCTCAAGCTATTTGGGATGCGAACCGAGAAAATATTTACACCGTTTATACGATACAAAGTGAAGCCTATTTGAAAGAAGCTAATTCAAATTTATTTTTCGAAATCATTATATTGGGCGGAGTGATTGAGGATGAAGCTCAATTAGTAACGCCTTCCATTTCTTTATTAAAAAATCAATCCTATCTATTTCTTTTAGAAAATATTCCTGTATTAAAAAATCAACTATTTAGACAGCTTAGTCATGCCAATCATCCTCAATATCAATTACATGCATATACTCAAGGGGCAATGCCACAGGTTAATGGATTTTTTGAAGAGGTGTTTGAACAGCCTATAGAAGAGAAAGCACTCTTCAGTTACATAGAAAAAAAGACGAGCCAAGAAGCAGTACTTCCAAACGGGGACATTTATGTACCCATTAGAATTGATCCAAGAGTTAACATTGGAAGGCAATCTAACGCCGCATCAAGAAGGGCATTAACTCTAAAAGATGGAACGGGTGCGCCTGCTACCATTTTCTATGCAGGTACTTCTGAAACGGATCATCAACTAATAATCGAAGGTAGTGGCTTTGGCAGTACACCTGGATTCGTAAGATTTTCAAATAGTGATAATGGAGGGGATACTTTTATTGTAGCCGCATCAGAATATGCTTCTGATTTAGAGTCCTGGTCAGATACTCAAATAAAAGTCAAAATTCCTTTAACTGCTGGAAGTGGTACCGTTCAAGTTTATGATAGTGGCAATAATTTAATTGATTCGCAGTCTATCAATATTCAATGGTCTAT
>CALJIY010000548.1 GCA_937973945.1 uncultured Saprospiraceae bacterium
ATTACTCCAAAATCCGATACCGAAACCCTAAATAAAATTCCCGCCCACGGCTAGGCCCCCAAACAGAAGAGGTATCGAAATAAGGACTGAAAGGATCTTCCCAACTAATAATCGCTCTATTTTGTCGAAAATTGAAAATGTTCTCGCAGCCTGCATATAATTCAAAAGGTTTCAAATTATAAGTGAATTGCGCATTGGCGATGGCATAGGTTTCGGAGAAATCTGGTCGTTGAAATTCGACAGGATTCTGCTGCGTGTTGGGCAAGCGTTGTTGACCGTACCAGTGAATATTCGTATCAAAATGATATTTCTTTGATAGCGGTTGAAAACTAAAAGTAGTTATCACCTTGTGCTTGGCATTGAAAGGTAATTGCTGTTCCAATCCATCAACCATTCGATATACGTCTAAATAAGTATAGCCCACTTTCCAGTCGAATCGTTCTCTAAGATTTAAGGTTATTTCCGCTTGATATCCATTGCTAATACTCTTATCTCTAAAATTTTGAATAATAGCTTTCTGAGGATCGGTATCAAAATCTGGGAAGATTTGATTTTTAAAATTCGTTCGATAATAATCCAAACTTAAGACCCCATTTACAGAAGAACCTACGATCTTATGCGTAAAGTTAAGCCCATAGTTGAGCGCCCTTTCTGGTGCTAATTCATCTGCAATTACGATATCCCTAGAGCTAACTAATAAGCCAATGTTTTCACTGAATAAATTAACGGTACGCCAGCCTGTTCCTATGTTAGCCCTAACAACTGTTTCAGGAGAAAAAGCATATTTTAACAACGTTCTTGGCGTAAGGTGGAAACCAAATTGATTGTGGTGGTCTCCCCGTATCCCTGCCATCCAAGTTAACTTATCCTCCAATAAATAGAGCGTATTTTCTGCAAAAAAGCCCGGTATCTTTTCTTTTAATTGATATGGTCCTGCATAGGTTCGCGATAGAATATCTGTTGTGAAAGCTAGATCTTCTGTTAAATTAGAATAGCGATAACTGAATCCTGTTTTCAGTACCTGTTTCTCTTTATAGGTATATTCGTACTGAAGATTTCCATATAAATAAACTTGATCTGCATCGTACTTTGTCAAACCAAAATAAGCATGCTGATGCTGTTGGAAACCAGAAACAAATGCCGTTACATTATGAACATCATCCCATCGATACCCCGTTTTAATAGATAACTCAGGTTGATTAAATTGTACGGTTTGCCCATAAATAGAACTACTTCCTTGATCTTGAGATGGATTGAAATTGGTTTGCCCACCGATCCGTTCTTCATTTAAAAAGCGAACATTAATCTGACTATTCCAACCCCATTCACTAGAATTTCCGTAGGTCCATTTATTACTAAAAACATATCGAGTTAATATGGGTAGGTCTAGAAAGGTATCTTTATCGCCATCTACTTTTTTCGCAGGCTGCACCGTTCCAAAAGAAGCCAAGCTATTCCAATCGCCCTTTTTAAAAGCATAGTTGATATTGAAATGCTTTTCCATAAAGCTATTGAGATAGCCATTGATTAGCAATTTATCAGTGGAACTTGGATTTTTGGTCTGCACATTAATTTGACCACTGATACTTTCATAGCCTTGTAAGACACTATTCGCGCCTTTGGCAATGAAAATGTTATCCACTAATGTTCCCGGAATACTGCTGATTCCATAGGTAGCAGATAAACCTTTGACCATAGGAAATCCATCTAAGAGCACTTGATTGTACACCCCAGATAAACCAAGAATTCGCAATTCCTTAGCATTGGTCACAACATTAGTGGTATGTGGCTGTACACTTGATTGCCCACCAAAGCAGCCAGCTAAATCACAGCAAGCGGCCTGCTTTAAGCTAGTTTGCGTAATCTGCTCGGTTTTAATTGCCTTAATATTGGAAATAATTACCGCGTCTTGTTGACCTGAGATGGTCACTTCATCGAGTGTATTAGCGGCGTTTAATTGGAAAGTGATTGTAGTTGCATCCGTGACTTCAATGGTATCAGGTGCAATCCCTACATAGCTTGCAATGAGTAAATTCGAGGATTGACCCTCTTTAGAAATTTCAAAATATCCGTCTAAATCCGTGGTTGTTCCAATAGTGGTTCCAGACCAATAGACGGTTGCTCCAATCAATAATTCCTGCTCTCCATTCATCACCTTGCCTGTAATATTTTGAGCAGTAAGCATCAAAGATAAGCAACAGCTAATGATGGTTAGAAGGTATCTCATTGGAGTTTTACTGAATAATTGGACTACATAAGAAAATCTTACATCATATATCTTAAATCAGCATGATTTTGACTAATTAGCAGATTTATGATATATGAACTAAGATTTATGATTTCCAGAACTAATCACCACCCTGTTAAGGACAGTGGTCCTATTGATATGTCCAACAGTTCTATAATTTATAATTTTACCTTATAAGGCCGAGCTGTCTGATTACTACAACCAGGTGTTGCTTCTACCGCTGAATAAATCGCTTTTTCGGAAGCCACAGAAGGATTAAATGTAACAGAGAAAGTGGTGGTTGCTCCTTTCTTGACTGTTTCACAGGTTCTTACACCAATTACACTGCCAACATTATTAAGGATGGCTTTTATATCTCTAGAACAGCCAACGCCCTTTACTTTTACTTTGATGGTTTTGGCTTCTTCTAGCACCTCTTGAGTTTCTGCTGTTGCCGCACTTGTTTGTGCAAAACTAGCAGTTGCGGAAAAACAGAATAAGCCAAAAAGAAGGAAGAAGCCTTTTATAGCACGCATAATGTAATATTTAAATAGTTTGTCTTAAAACGTAAAAAGAACATGTCTAGTTCATAAATATAAGGGTTATTGGACTCATTTGCTGCACAAGTTTCTAATAAGCTCTTTTTTTAAGAATATATTAATATCGTGATTAATATTGTGTTATTAATTGGACGAGTACTGCAAACATATTACTGGAAAATTTCAGAAGTCAGATGTCAGATCGTCCTTCCAGGATTGTCAGAAGTCAGACGTAAGACTTTGACAACGTGACGCTTGCAAGCCTTGTTGGTAATCTGAAAGTGTTGTGTTCTAACATCTGAATTCTAAAAATCTAGCAGTTTAGGGCCTACTTCGTAAACACCGCTGCTTTTTCAATAAAAGCCACTCCCTTCTCATCTGCTTTTGTACATAAACTGACTACTATATAGATCACAAATGAACTAATCATTCCAATCAAAGCTTGATACGTAGAGGCGATTTCCCAAGGGACTGAAATGCCAATATCGAAAGCTGCTAAGAGATTATAACTAGAAAATAAGATACCAAATATCATTGAAGCCATCGCTCCGGCAGCCGTTCCTCTTTTCCAAAGAAATCCTAATAGTAAGGGAACAAAAGCACCTGTCGCCAGAAAATCGGAGCCAATCCAAGAAACCGTCAATATGGCATCTATTTTAAGTCCTATAAACAAGCTTAATAAAGCCACCACTAAAGTAGCCATTCGTCCTACTTGGACTAGTTGAAGATCCGAAGCTTCAGGTCGGATTGGTTGGTAAAGATCAATCGTAAGCACTAAGGCTCCTGTATTTACCATAGAATCCATCGTAGACATGATAGCGGAGCAAATACCTACAAATATAAGTGCAGCTAATAATGGGGGCATTTCCTGAAATATGATAGCTGAGGCAATACCACCTTCTGGAACTGCATCATACATTCCTCTACTTAACATCCCTGTAAATGTAACCAGCAGATATAATGGTAAAAAAGCAAGAAAACTCATGACCATCATTTTCTTAGCGTCTATAGGATTGCGAGAGGCAGAAATCCGCTGCCATACATTGGCTTGTATCATCCACGCTGCACCGAAGGTGATGATATAGGCCATGTTGTTGGACAGGTTATGGGTGAAGTCAAAGAAATGATTTAATTGATTATCTGCGACGGTGGTTTGTAAACCACTTAAACCATTCGCGCCATTATAAGCAAAAATGAATAGGGTAATTGCTGCGATTAACAAAAAGACAAATTGTAAAATATCGGTTATCACAACGCCTTTGAAGCCTCCAAAAAAAGAATAACTAAGGACGATCAGCGTTCCAATTATTGCAGCTAACTCATAACTAATATCGAAGAAAGTACTGAAAAATTTACCAATCACAATCACTTGTACTGCACTTCCGATGACCATAAAAATCAAGATCAAAAGAGAGAGCAATAAAGCAGCATTTGCACTATAGCGCTCTGCCATTAATTGCGGCTGACTGATCGTACCCACTTTCCGAATACCTTTAGCAAATAAATACATCAAAAAGGTGGAAAACAATACAGGCATCCCATAAATCCAAAAGGAACTAATCCCATGCGTAAATGCTTGATCTATTAAATCCACTGCCGAACCGCCGCCCCACCAAGAGGCGATGAAAGTAATGGACAATGCCCAAAAGGGTAATTCTCTGCCTGCTAGAAAATAGTCTTCACTATCTTTATTATTTCGATTTTTTAAGACTAAGAAAAGGATACTTATGAAATAGAGAAATAGGAAAATGGCGGATAGTAATTGCCGATC
>CALJIY010000549.1 GCA_937973945.1 uncultured Saprospiraceae bacterium
ATTCGAGATACCTCATAGTCGCAATCGCCTGTTCCTGTTAATACTTGATCGAAATACCAGTCCATAGAATCGCCATAAGTAGTCCCATGATTTTTAGTAACTACTTCATTGACTACGTCGATAAAATCAAAGCGGCAGGGATGTTTGAATTTCCAACGATGGAAAAAAGTATGCATGATTTCATCCATGGTTTCCGTTCCTAACATACCTTCCATAGTTCTTAACCAAGTGGCAGGCTTAGAATAATATAAGGCTCTATCTCTGCCATTTTCGTATTCCCAACCCGCCCGAGTACTCTCCGCAACATGTAAATTCTTCATGCCTGTATATCGAGATCGGAAAAACTCCATGGCGCCCATTTGGAAAAAGCCTAAATCTATAACGGAGTTATGTTTACCATAAGCATGATCCAATACCCTCGATTTCCAATAGGAAGTAAAACCCTCATCCATCCATGCTTCCTCGAATTCATTCGTCCCTACCATTAGGTGAAAATATTGATGGACAAATTCATGAATGACAAAATACTCTGGCGTTCTTAACCAATTCGGAAATTTATATAATCCAGGTGCCGTAATGAGCGTTGGATATTCCATGGCGCCTGCATTAGCGGCATGAAAAGGTGGTACGATAATCGTCAAATTTGGCCAGGGATAATCCATCAAGCGATCACCAAGATAATCCATGGCATGCTTAGCTGCGCTAATGTATCGGTCTCCACAGCAGTCATATTCTGGCGCAATCATTAATTTAATATCTACCTCCTTCCATTTATCAAACACTTCTTCTACATTCGGAGAGGTCGTCCATGCGAAGTCTATTACATCTTCTGCATGGAAATAATAGGTCTTTTTATCGGCCTTAACTTCTTCCTTATATAAAACGCCAGTAGCACCCATTTTAAAATCCTTAGGCACCGTAATGTCTACATTGAAATTACCATATTCTCCAAAATACTCCGTGGTTGGGTGGTATTGATGGCAGTTCCACCCCCCTTTCTCCGCAAATCGACTGCCCGCAGGTTCATACACGCCTGTCTTAGGAAACCATTGCACATTGTGGTAGAAGTCTTTGCTATAGCCTGTTCGTACACTTAGTGTATGCAATTTGGAAGAGAAATCTAATTTTAAAGTAATCGTTTCTTTTGGCCCTACGGGTTCTGGCAGATTTAATTGAATTACCGTGCGATCATTCACATTATCATCATCTGGTTGAACATATTCTAAATTGGCCGTGAGATCGTTCCCGTTTATATCTTCTACATGATCAATATTAATCCAAGCATATTCTGCATCATCCAAGGTTTCTGTTCTTCTATTAAAGAAACTGCCAGCCTCTCTGGTGAAAGTAGATTGGGTATTTCTAAAGGCATTTAGATATAGATGAAAACGGATATATGGCACGGTATCATTAGAGGGATTGGTCCAATAAAGCGTCTCTTTTCCATGTACCATATGCTTCTCGGTATCCAATTGCACACTAATGTCATAATTGGAGGTACGTGCGGATAAAGGTTGTGGGAAGATAGCTTCTTGTGCAGTTAAGCCACTTATAGATAAAAGGGCTCCAATTAATATCCAAATTTGACGCATATAGTTGTTGAAAAATTCTTTTTTTATTGATGGTAAAGGTAAAATTTATTCTTAGAAATCTACCCTTTCTTCTTAAGTATTGATGAAAAAATAACTTGGTCTTCTGGTTTTTGAAATGGGCTTTTTTCTCATAGGTTTTCAACCCATTAGAAAAAAGCCCATTTCAAAAACGACCAATTTATTTTTTCATCGTTCTTAACTTCTTTAAACCATATTTACATTCCTTTGTTCAGCTAGGTATTCTAACATCGGTAAAAATATCGTCAAAAATGCATCAACTAAAAAGAATACAACGACTCCCTATAGATTTGGTCACCGCTTGGGACTTTTTTTCTTCTCCTAAGAATTTGGCGGCGATTACGCCTGATGAACTTGGTTTTAAAATTAAATCAGACTTACCTGACAAGATGTATCCTGGCATGTTTATTCAATACACGGTCAGTCCCTTATTAGGCATTCCTATAACTTGGGTGACGGAAATTACCCATGTAGAGTACTTGAAGTTCTTTGTGGATGAGCAGCGCGTTGGTCCTTATAGTATCTGGCACCATCAACATTTTTTTAAGGAAATTCCTGGTGGGGTGGAAATGACAGATATTGTAGATTATAAATTACCCTTTGGACCTATCGGAGATATTTTTCATCCTTTTTTAGTAAAAGGAAAATTGGAGCACATTTTTCAATATCGTTGGGATAAGTTGATTGAGGTGTTTGGGGAGTATAAGGGTGAGAGAATTCGTTGAGCAAGTAAGCTATCTAGATGTTGACTTTTTAGAACACGGAGGCTCGGAGACACCGAGTTTTTTTTAGAGCTATCCGCCTCTGACAAGTCAAAATAAGGTAGTAAGGATTGCTGAGTACGTTCTAAATCTTTTAATAATTGCTGCATATGTTATATTTTTGATAAGGTAACTGCTGTAAAAGCAGTTTAGTTCCTTTAGATAACCCCAATTGCTATGCAAAAACCATTTTTCTACATCTTCCTTTTTACCTGCCTTCTTCCTGCTTGTAAAAAAGACATTGGGTTTATCGAGCCAGAATTAGCGGAATATGTAGATCGTTTCTTTTTGGAAGCAGAAAAAAGGGGCTTGCAATTAGATGCTGATAATTTACAGGCTGTCCTCTTACCTGAAGTAGTTGCCGATGATATACGACTTTGCGGACAAGGCTTATCGCCTATATTCGGTGATAATATTCGACGCGTGGAAATCTCTCAAACTTGTTGGAACTTTGCTACAGAAATAGAAAAAGAGATTTTAGTTTTTCATGAGTTAGGACATGTTATTTTAGAACAATTTCATAATTCTGCTAAATTGCCCAATGGTCGTAATAAATCGATTATGTTTAGTGGAGAGTTTTGTGATGTATATGCTAGTTATTCTGAATGTCAAGTAGATTTACGCGCCTATTACTTAGATGAATTATTTGATGTTGTTTCTAATAATCCTTTCTGGTCTTTTCGACAAAATATCAGACGGACCTTCTTTGCGGAGGGTTTTGATGAGCCTGTTGTAAGATGGGCATCCAGCTCTTCTGATACGACTCATTTTTCTTACAATCAAGATAGCACTACCTTTCACTCTGCCCCTTCTTCCTTAGCTTTACACCAACATACCACCGATAATATTGGTGCGACTTCTTTGATAAAAAAGGTCGTGCTCTCCCCTATTAAATTGTGTTCTAATTTACACGTAAGCTTTTATGCTAAAACAGAAAATTTGGGTACAGGCAGGTTCGATATGGAGCTAAGCTACCCCAGTTTTGATGAAAATGAGAACATCGTAGCTACTTGTCAACATCCTTTTTCCATCCGAGAAACCGATACTTTTAAAAAGTTTAGTTTCGATTTGTTCTGTATCCCAGGCGGAAGAAAAGAGTTTGAAATTCGCTTAACGCTGCATGCTCCTACACCTGCTACGGTATATGTGGATGATTTGGAGTTGGTGCTTTGGGATTGAGGAGACCGCTTCGCTGAGAGAGCAGAGACCGTTGCACTGAGAGAATAGAGATCGCTGCGCTGTCAGAGGTCAGATCGTTCCT
>CALJIY010000550.1 GCA_937973945.1 uncultured Saprospiraceae bacterium
TAGTAAAAGATATGATAAACGAAAAAAAATACTTCGAAAACCTACTAGAATTAGTAGCAAAGGAAAAAAAAACAGATTTTGAAGCCCATAAGGAGTTAATTGAAAATTTACCTTTGGAAGAGCGAAAAAAGAAAGGGTTTACTTGGCATCCACTGGTAGTGGCTAAATCTGGTTATACGATAGGAGACCGTTCTTTTGTAATTGTTGAAAAAGAAAACGTTCTTAGAGCACCTAGACAATTTAGAGCCGGTAAAACGGTTCGGCTATTCACACTCGCTGCTGGAGCCTACCAACCTGAGAAGATTGGAGTCATTAATTATGTAAAGAAAAATAGAATTAAGATTATTCTCAATAGTAGAGATCTACCTGACTGGCTTAACTCAGGAGGAATCGGTATTGATTTGCAGTTCGATGAACGTACTTATCTAGAAATGGAAAAAGCAGTCAAAACAGTAATGACTGCCAATAAAGATCGCTTGGCGGAATTGAGATCTGTGCTTACTGGTAACTTAGAAGCTCGTTTCTATACAGGTGCTCCTACCCAAATTAGCAGCCTTAATATTCATCAAAATCAGGCTGTTACCCAAATCTTAGGGGCTAAGGATGTGGCAATTATTCATGGCCCTCCTGGTACTGGCAAAACGACGACCTTAGTACAAGCTATTAAAGCCTTGTCTAAAAAAGAGCATGGAATTTTAGTTTGTGCGCCTAGTAACGCTGCCGTCGATTTATTAACAGAACGCCTTGCAGAACAAGAATTAACCGTTGTTCGGATCGGTAATATCTCTAGAGTAGATGAAAGTATTATTCGACATACTTTAGAAGCTAGGCTGTCCAATCACCCCGAAAGTAAAAATATTAAAAAGGTAAAAAAACAAGCAGCAGCTGCCAGAAAAAAAGCACGGCAATTCAAAAGAAAATTTGGACATAAAGAACGAATAGAAAGAAATGAAGCCTTTCAAGAAGCGAAAGAGCTAGCAGCTTGGGCGAATCAATTAGAAGAACGTTTATTGGATCAAATATTAGATAGTGCACATGTTATTACTTGTACCTTAGTCAATTCCACCAATCGTGTTTTAGCGAATAAAAAATTCAAAACCGTCTGCATTGATGAAGCGGCACAAGCTTTAGAACCTGCTACATGGATTCCTATTTCCAAAGGAAGTCGAGTGGTCTTAGCAGGGGACCCTTTTCAATTACCGCCTGTAGTAAAATCCAGAAAAGCACAGCGAGAAGGACTAAATGTTACACTCATCGAAAAGTGTATCCAGCATTTGCCAGAGGTAAGTTTATTAAAAACCCAGTATAGAATGAATGAAGTCATCATGGGATTTTCTAATGAACGATTTTACAATAATGAATTGATGGCAGACGAATCTGTAAAGGATCATCGTTTGCTATTAGATGCAGATACCCCTATTCAATTTATTGATACGGCTGGCTGTAGTTTTGATGAAAAAGTAAATGAAAAATTCGGCAGTAAATTTAATCCCGATGAATTTCAATTACTTTGTGAACACTTATACCTATTGCATGCTTCCTATAAAGAGCAAGAAGTAGAATTTCCTAGTATTGGAATTATTTCTCCTTATAAAGAACAAGCGATTCATATGCGCACCCAACTAGAAGAAGATCCTATTTTAGCAGAGCTGCCTATGTCCGTCAATACAATTGATGCCTTTCAAGGACAGGAGCGAGATATAATATATATTTCCCTAGTTCGTTCTAACGGAAAAGGCGAGATTGGATTCTTAAAAGATTACCGCCGAATGAATGTAGCGATGACTCGGGCAAGAAAAAAACTGGTCGTTGTGGGAGATAGCGCTACTATTGGGATGGATAGTTTTTATAGCGCCTTCATAGATTACTGTGAAAAGCATGAGGCTTATCGGACGGCTTGGGAGTATATGAAGTAAGTAAGTTCAAGTGTCAAGATCAAGTACCAAGTTCAAAACTAACATGATGTTGTCAAACAGTATTCATCTTTGACATAAACAATTGCAGCTATGTTGAATAATATAAAACAAAAAATATACACGACAGATAACCTCCCATCCCGCCTAGCCCAATGGCGATTCCAAGACAAGAAAATTGTCTTCACCAATGGCTGTTTTGATCTGTTACACTATGGACATATCGATTATCTAGCAGCAGCACGTGCATTAGGAGATCTATTGATTGTGGGTATCAATTCAACGGAATCGGTGCAACGACTAAAAGGAAATCATCGCCCTATTAAAGATGATATTACTCGGCAACATTTATTAGCTTCTTTGTTTTTTGTAGATGCGGTGATTGAATTTTCGGAAGATACGCCCTTGAAATTAATTCAGTTTATCCAACCAGATATATTAGTTAAAGGAGGAGATTGGGCCGTGGAAAATATTGTGGGTAGTGAAGAAGTATTGGCAAAAGGAGGAGAGGTAAAAAGTTTGCCGTTTGTGGAAGGATATTCTACGACTGCAATAGAGGAAAAAATTAAAAAGAAAATCAAAGATTAAGACTGACTTTATTAGAACAGAAAAGAGAGAATAAAGATGTATTCCATTCGAAAAACAACGAAGTCTCGTCAATTTTTAAACGTAATAGATCTCTACTCTCTGCTCTCTATTCTCTACTCTTCCTTAATAATTATTCATCTTAGCATAACGATCTAAATGATAATTATAATCACCAAAGGTTTGCTGAGCCACTCTCGCACGCTTTAAGAAGAAGCCAATCTCTTCATCATCCGTCATACCAATTCCCCCAAACATTTGAATCGCTTCATTAGACACTAATTGTAATGTCTTTCCTAATTTAGCTTTCGCTAAACTAGCTAGCATCGGTACTTTTTTAGAGCCTTTATCTACTGCTTGTAAGGCAGCAATTACGATAGATTTGCAATTTTCTATTTCACAATACATATGCGCTGCTCGATGCTGTAATCCTTGGAATACACCAATCGGC
>CALJIY010000551.1 GCA_937973945.1 uncultured Saprospiraceae bacterium
GTATGGCTTCACAAATATCACGGGAAGTTGGTCTTGTGGGGAAGCAGTAGTAGATCAAGATAGCGATGGAACGCTTTCTGATAGTGATCCAGATGATACAGATCCTTGTGTTCCAAATCCTAACACGATCGCCTGTAATACAGGTGGAGGCCTCCCGCCTATCTTTGAAGAATTTGATTGGCTACAGGAAACAGCTGGTGTTAATCCATTTGATTGTAATGGAGCGACTATTACTGTTTATGAATCTGGTGGGTTTAGTTTCCTATATGTAGAAACAGAAACTAGCTTTTCCTTATATTTTCAAGATGGTCAATTTTATTGCCCAGGTACTCCCACCTATAGCTGTCCTGAAGCCTATGGTTTTACAAACATCACAGGAACTTGGACTTGTGGCGATAACACTATAGACAATGATCGAGACGGTGTTCCATCTGATAGTGATCCAGATGATGCTGATCCATGTGTTCCTGATAGCAACTCCTCAGCTTGTAATAGTGGCGGGGAAGTACCAGAAATTTTCCAGACTTATGAATGGTTAGAGGACTATGTGAATCCGTTTAATTGTACGACAGACCAGATTACGGTTTTTGTAGCTGGTATTTACAGATATATCAATGTCGAGACACCAACTGGTACTGTTTTATACAACGCATCTGGAGTAGTACAATGTACTAGTCAACCAGGGTATGATTGTGTTAGCTTATATGGATTTACAGAGATAGAATCTGAGTGGGAATGTGGAGGTGCTTCTTTACAAGGTGCTGTAATAGCCCATGGAATTTCTAATAAGAAGATTAAACCGAGAGCTGATTTTAATATCTCTCCTAATCCTACACGAGGAAACTTCTTTGTGGATATTTCCAATGGTTTAGCGGAAGAACAAATGCTCCGAGTGATAGATTTACAAGGACGGCTTATTCAGCAAGTAACTATCCATAATGATGCTGAAGAACCTATTCCTTTTGACTTGAGCAATCAAGCTAAAGGAGTTTATTTAGTACAATTGATTTCTAAGAAGGGGGTACAATCGAAACGAATAGTTGTACATTAAGACATAAGACTTGGTAAGTTGTCAAAACTTCCCAAGTCTTGTCTTATCCCCTTTTAAATAAGCCACTATAGATTAAATATCCATAGTGGCTTATTTTTTTACCCATTCATATAGGGGATCAGTCTTTTTTAATTGTCTGGAGAATATAACAATCTTGATTAAATTAAAAAATCCAAGGCTAATAGGAAAAAAAACCTTACACTTAACTATTCGTTTTGAATAATTAAAAAAAGCAGTTGCATATGTTTTGGAATTTAAGGTATTGGTTACTAGCAGTTGGCACGTTTATATTTTGTTTATTAGCCTGTCAACAAGAAGATTTGCCACTTATTGAAAGCTATCAGCTTTGCTCTTCTGAATTAGTCTTTGTGAATACAGAAAGAGCCTCTCAAAATGAGCTTGTAGCTACCGAAATCCCACTCCCTATCAGTGAATTTATAGCTGCTCAGTTTCCAGGTACGTATATTACAGCGGCTAGAACATTTCAAACAAACGATGGGCAACTATTTAGAGAAGTTAAATTAGATAATGTAGGCTTTGCCTTGTTTGATGCCGATAATACCTACCAATGTGTAGTAGAGCGGTATGCCAATACCGTGACTTTGGATCCTACCAATGAGCCTCAAGATACTAATTCGGTAGGCTCAGCCGATAATTTGATTGTGCTAACAGAAGAAGGCTCTTGTAGTGAGAATACGATTTCTTTTAAATATTTAGTTCATCCCATTTTTGTCTCTAACTGTGCCCAAAGTGGTTGTCATAATACCATAGACAAAGAAGATGACATTAGTGTGGAAACCTATGAAGAGGTGATCAAAGAAATTAGTGCAGGGGATCCAAGTGGAAGCGAACATTATGAAAGCATTACTCGAAATCCCAATCATAGAAAATTTATGCCAGAGAAGCCAAGAGATCCACTTTTGGTATCCGAAATCAAAATCATTGAAGATTGGATTAATCAAGGGGCAGAAAATACGGACTGTATACTCCCCTGCAATTCTACAGCCACGTCTTTTAAAGCAGATATTCAGCCCCTATTTAAATTATATTGTTATGGCTGTCATCAAGCAGGTGATAGAGAGGGAGGTGTTAGTATGGAAGACTATGCACACATCAAGGAATTAGTCGCCGATGGTTCCCTATTAGGTTCGATGAAGCATAGTGGAAAATTTGTAGCAATGCCGCTCTATCTTGATAAAATGACAGATTGCCAAATAGGGCAAGTAGAAAACTGGATTAAAGAAGGCGCAATGAATAACTAATTTTTGAGTACAATTTTAATTCGAATTTCTTTTCATAAAAATTAAGATAAATGAAATCATTCCTTTTTGCCTTCTTTGCACTTTGTTTGGTGCAAGGCGCAAGCGCCCAAACAACAGCGGTCACTACTTTTACTGATTTGGCAGAAGCTAAAGCATACGCCGCAGAAAATAATCAAGATATACTAATGGTCTTTGCAGGATCTGATTGGTGTAAACCGTGTATTCAATTTAAAAAAGATATTCTACAGTCCAGCTCGTTTGAAAGCCAAGTAGGACAAAAAATTACAATTCTATATTTAGATTTTCCTGCTAGACGGAAAAATAAATTATCAAAAGAACAAACGGCTCATAATGAAGCCTTGGCGGAACGCTTTAATAAATCAGGTGCTTTTCCTAAGATCATCTTATTGGATGTAGAAGAGAACCTATTGGCAAGTCCATCTTTTAAAGGCCAATCAGCTAATGAATTTATTGATGAATTAAAACCTTCCCTAACAAGTGATAAATAATATGAGATTAGTTTGTTCTTTGTCTTTAGGACTCTTAATTATCTTTTCTGCTTGCGCTCAAGAGCAAGCATTGGTAGAACAACAGAAAGAATTGCTGTTAATGGGCAGTCGATTCAATATCTCTGCTGTTGCCGAAAACAAGCAATTAGCTTGGGATGCCATTAATGCAGGCATTGAAGAAATTACCCGAATAGAAAAACTAATTTCTTCCTGGGATGAACATTCTCAAACAAGTGAAATTAATCGACAAGCAGGCATCCAAGCAGTAAAGGTGGATAAGGAGTTGTATGACTTGATTTTTAGAGCAAAAAAAGTGGCTAGCTTAACGAAGGGTGCTTTTGATATTTCTTACGCTTCGATGGATCGTATATGGAAATTTGATGGGTCCATGAAAGAGATGCCGAGTCCAGAAATAGTGGCTAAGGCACGTGCTAAAATCAATTGGGAACATATTATCACTGATCGGGACAAGCAAACCATTTTTCTACAAGAAAAAGGGATGAAAATAGGATTTGGTGCCTTAGGAAAAGGCTATGCGGCCAATCGCGCTAAAGCTGTTATGCAAGAGATGGAAGGGGTCAAAGGTGGTGTAGTGAATGCAAGTGGCGATTTAATTGCTTGGGGCAAAAGCACCAACAGTACTAGCAGAACTATCAAGATTGCTGATCCTAAAGATAACACAAAAGTATTGGGGCATTTACAATTGGATAATCAAGCGATTGTTACCTCTGGAGATTATGAAAAATTTGTAGTCTTTGAAGGCAAGCGCTATGCCCATATCATTGATCCCCGCACTGGCTACCCTACTACTGGCATTAAAAGTGTGACCATTCTTAGTCCAGATGCAGAATTATGCGATGCCTTAGCAACCTCCGTTTTTGTTATGGGAAAGGAAGAAGGCTTGGCATTAATTAATAAATTAAATGGAATAGAAGGATTGATCGTAACGGATGATAATGAATTATTGGTTTCGGAAAATTTGAAATTGAATTATTATTAGGGTAGGTAATAGGTATGAAGTAATAGGTAATAAGTATAAAGTAAATTGCCCGATACCTTTTGCTGTAGAACCTTAAAACAAAAAGTCAAACTTGCTTTGATAAGAATAAAATGGTCAACATCTTATTACTTATTACCTCTTACTTATTACCTAAAAAAAATCTGTATGAAAAAAATAATTAGATCCCTTAGCTTATTAGCTTTAATCGCGTTTTCCATGACTAGTTGCATGGACGTAAAAGCCTATCAAAAAATGTATCTCAATGATAGTGAGATGGAGTTAGCAGAAAAGAAACTAGAGTCTTTTGAAACCAATTATCAAGCTTATCGAGAAGGCGCAGCGGGTGCTAATGGCGGAAAAGTAGGCGGCGGTTGTGGTTGTAATTAATTGATTAATCTAATAAAGAAAATGCGAATTAATAAAATAGTCTTTAGTGGTATATTCCTCCTTGCTGTTATGCAGTCTGCATTTGGACAGGAGGCGTATCAGATGAAAGCTAATACTGGCGAAATTGAAGCTAACTTCATGTCCAGCTATTATACCCAAGATGGAGATAATGCAGCCGTGACCGGAGGTGTTGGAACAGAAGCATTGACAGATATCGCCAATATTTTTGTAGTAAACGTTCCCATAGATAGCACTATATCTATTTCTCTTACTGCTGGTGCGGATTACTATACTTCCGCCTCCACCGATAATATTAACGCGAATGTTTCTTCTGCCTCTAGTAAGGATTTACGATCCTATGCCAATATTGGATTCAATAAGAAGAATCTTAAAAAAGGAGAGACCTATGGTATCAAAGCAGGCTTTTCTACGGAATATGATTACCAATCTATTTCTGGCGGATTATCTTACACCAAAGAGTTCAATGAAGGGAATACAGAGCTTAGTCTAACTGGACAAGCCTTTATTGATAATTGGGATTTGATCTATCCTTCTGAATTAAGAAGAGAAGTCAGCTTGCCATCAAGTGGCCGACAATCTTATAATGGTCAATTGGTGTTTTCTCAGGTTATCAATAAACGACTACAAATGTCTATCTCTGCCGAGGCCATATTGATGAAAGGTTTATTGTCTACTCCATTCCATCGGGTATATTTTGCGGAACAAACTAGGGCAGATATAGAACGTTTGCCGAATTCTAGATTGAAAATTCCTGTTGGCTTGCGACTCAATTATTTTGCTACAGATAATATTATTCTCCGAAGTTATTATCGATATTATAGCGATGATTGGGGCATTCAGGCACATACGGCTAGTTTAGATGTCCCTATTAAACTTAGCCCAGCGCTGACGGTGATGCCTTTTTATCGGTACCATACCCAAACGGCAGCTGATTATTTCGCTCCTTTCAAAGCGCATAGCATTAATGAAACCTTGTATACTTCAGACTATGACTTGTCGGCTTTAAGTAGTCATAAAGTGGGCTTGGGCTTTAGAGTGGCGCCTATCTATGGATTAGCAAGAGCTAAAATTTTTAAGTGGGGTTTTCAAGTTAAATATTTAGAACTAAGAGCAGCCTACTATAAGAGGGATACGGGCTTAACTGGGTATAGCGGTAGCATAAATGTTGGATTCAGTTTGAATAAAAAGCAGTAGGCGAAGTACTGTTGAAAATAAAATTTTTCTCAATTAACAAAGGGCTATTCTTTCAGAGAATGGCCCTTTTTTTATAACTATTGGTAAATGCCAAAATTATTTTTTAGCATCTAATTCCGTCAACTCCGTATCAATCTCCTCTGTCAATTTTTCTTTAATCTCTGTATACCTTTCTAACTGTTTGGTGAGCGCTTCTTTCTCCGCTTCCTCAGTAGCATTTTTAAGGTCTTCATTGCACTGCTTGATTTGTGCTTCTACTTCTGCCAAAGAATTTTTATGTTCTTCAATTACCTGCGCTTCTTCTGCTTTATCAAAAATCTTATCCTCTGGTGCGTCCGTCTGTTCTACTTCCTCGTGTCTTTTAGGCTTTGCTGGAATGAAAACGGTATCCCCAACTGCTCGTTGATTCATAAAGTTAGGAGATACAATTTCTATATCCGCATCATGCAAGGCATCTAACATCATGGCATTTAAGCGAGATTGAGAACTCAATATCGTTTTTACATTTTCTTCTAAACCTGCGATGGTATATACAATTGAAAAATCCCCCAATTCTGTGATCCGAACGAAGGCATCTTTCAAGCCAGCTCTCTCTGCCGCATCTAATAAGGCTTTCTCTACCTTTTGGCGATTCACATCATAGCCCAGTGAACAAACGCCTTTAATAAAAGTACCAGAGAGTCTTGTTACTTTTACAGGATTGGTTGCCAAATATAAATTAGGTAAGGTGGTTAAATCTCTTGTTTCCGTCTGAATCTCTGTGTGAAATAAACCCCGTTCTGTAATTCTACCGAAATGGTCATTTACAGAAATAAAATCACCGGGTTTAAAACTATTAATCGTTCTCAGCATCACCCCTGCTAAACCATTTCCTATAAAAGTAGCCGAACTCAAAGCTAAGACGGCAGAAATGACAATACCTATTAAACTAGTTATTTGACTTCTCAATGATTCACTCATTGGTAAGGATAAGATAATCGCAATAATGCCGATCAATGCAATGGAAAATAGTACGATTGTACGGATAATTCCCCAGTCTGCTTTCCCTTTCGCTTGGCGATCTAACACCGATTTGGTGAGCCAATAGATAGCGATTAGAGTAAGGATAGTGAAAAAAGTACCCGATAAGCTAAGAATGCCGCTAAGGATATTGTCTAACATATGTCTTTTATTTAGAGAAGTTATCTAAGCGTGTATTTCGTAAAAACTTCCTATTTTATTGACCTTATTTAGGTGACGAAGTCACGATTTTAACTTGTTATTATAGGTCCAATTATTATCTTACTCAATCACCTTCCCATTATTTAGAATCCCTTTAGGATCCATACTCTGCTTTAAGGTCTTCATTAAAGCAATTTCTGCTGGACTTCTAGAATGCGCTAAATAGGCTTTCTTATCCAGTCCTATCCCATGTTCCGCAGAAATAGAACCACCAAGCTTTTTTAACGGTTTATAGATGGTTTTATTGACTTGATGTATGAGCTTTTTACTTTGTTTGGTTTTGCCTATAGAAAAATGGATATTCCCATCTGCGACATGTCCAAGTGGATAGACTAAATTTACCTCTGGAATTTCAAATAATTTCTTAACCGTCTTTTCTACATATTTTCCGATTTTAGGAATCGGAATACTAATGTCATATTGTTGATTGTTTTGACAGGCCCCAATCATAACATGAACATCCTCTCGAATTTGCCAAAACCAATTTAAATCAGATTCTGTGAATGCAATTGCCGCGTCAGTGATTAGCTTCTCGTTCATGGCTGTTTCCAATAATGCTTGTAAGGTTTCTAAATCCTTTTGTTGATGACTGCCCAAGGTTTCCACTAGTACATAATAGGGATAATCATACGGTAAGGGCGATTTCACAGAAGCAGGTGGCGAAGTCAATGCCTTAAAAGCCGACTGCCAAACCAACTCAAATCCGCTTAAAGTACCAGCTAACTCTTTATCTAAAAACTTTAATAATCGAATGACCTTCTTATAAGAGGTAAGACCTATCCATGCGCTATTTCGACTTTTCGGTGCTTCTACTAATTTTAAAACAGCCTTAGTAATAATTCCTAAAGTTCCTTCTGAACCAATAAATAACTGCTTAAGATCATAGCCAGAATTGTCTTTAATGATCTTTTTCATGGAAGAGATAATGGTCCCATCAGCTAAAACAACTTCTAATCCCAATATTAAATTTCTAGTCATACCATATCGGAACACCCTTAATCCGCCAGCATTCGTAGAAATGACCCCGCCTATTTGTGCAGACCCTTTCGCACCAAAGTTTAAAGGAAATAGGAGTTCTTTATCCTTAGCAGCTTGCTGGATTGTTTCTAAAATAACACCGGCTTGCACGACCATGGTTCGACTGCCCGCATCTACTTCTTCAATCTGATTTAATCGTTCTGTAGAAATGACTAATTCATGGGCCTGGGTTTTAGTACTACCTACCAAATTCGTTAATCCACCATGCACTACTACAGCTTGATTATGCGCAAAACAAATTTTCATGATAGTAGAGACCTCTTCTGTAGTCGAAGGTAATACGACTGCCATTGCATTTAAGGGCTGGTCCATTGTCCAGATATGCTCGTACCTGGAGGAGACGTCCGCGCCTAGCAAGACTTTTTTTACCCCTATTGCTCTTTGTAAAGCATTGATTACTTGTTCGTTCATTATCTTGATCCTATTTTTTGTGAATTTTGAACACGGAGACGCAGAGGACACGGAGATAATATAACTCTGTGTTCTCTGTGCCTCTGTGTTCTAGAATGTCAACATTCCAACAAGCCTATTGTAGCTCTATTATCCGATCCTCCTTGACTCACTGTTCTACACGCTCAGTCTCTCCCAACAACATCAGCAAATGAGCCGCAGACCAACTAAAATGTTGGGACTCCATACCTGCCCCTGTCAAAGGATGATAGTTCTCTCGTATAGGTAAATCGCTATTTTTTAAGCCCTCCAGTCGATCAAAAAGATGATGTCTGCTTTTGATAGCATCTGCCTCATAGCCATAATTTCTTAATCCTTGAATGGCGAAATAGGCTTGGTCTAGCCAGACAGGTCCACGCCAATACCCATTTTGGGGTTTAAATTTTGGATGATCCGCTGCCAGTGTAGGAAAGGGAATATAGGTGAAAAACTTAGCAGTATCTAGCATAGTGGTTCGCACTTTTGCAGCTTGTTCTTTGGTAGCTGCTTTTGTCCACAAAGGTATCCAAGCTTCTGCGCCATATACTTTTAAATGTTTTTTAGACTCTAGATCAATATCATAAAACCAACCGCTTTCTTCATCATAAAACATTTGATGAATACTGCTTTGTAATTGAAGTGCAGCTTCTTGATATGCTTGGGCCTCTCCCCTTTTACCTAGGTAATCAGCTATCTTCGCTAAGTATCTTTTTTCAGCAAATAGGTAGGCATTTAAATCCACGCTTTCTCGATTCATCGATCCGCCTTTCCATTCATTCGGAATCATTTTAGTGTCATCAAATCGAACGGCATTATCCATTCCACTTTCCCACTTAGCGGCGATTAAGGAATTGTCAGTTGAGCCATATTCGCAAAGACCGTTTTTATCTAGGTCTCGATATTGATACCACCAATTATGATACTTTTTTATTTTAGGGAATAGTTCTTTTAGAAATGCCTCATCTTTAGAATATTGAAAAACTTCCCAGATGGCCCAAGCTGACAGGGGTGGCTTTGTATCTCTCCAATTATGATTTTCGATGATCGTATCTCGATATACACAATCAGCAATCATCCCCATTTCATCTTGAAAATCATACATTGCTCGAATTTGATTTTGTGCTAAGTCTGGATTAAAACTTGCAATGGCCACCGCATGCTTCCAACTATCCCAAGACCAAAATCCATTGAACCATTCATAGTTATAGCTTGGAAATAGGCCGTCATGCTTTAAAAATCCAGCTGCACTTTTCCAGTTTGTTTTTAAAGTTTGCAAACATTTTATCGCAATTCTTTGATGACTTGGTGTATTAAATTCTTTATCTATTTTGGGAATAATGGAACTCAGTTCTTTATTCCAATTGGCTTCCATCTTTGTAAAAATCAATCCGGGTTCATCAAAAGCTTTTGCTATCTGTATCATATCTTTTTGCTTTTCTTTTTCTGAGAAACAAAAAGTTTGTGTTATATAAAAATTTTTTATTTCATTAGGTTGTAGTTTCTGGTCTTGCAGCCGGATACTATAATTCTTATCCTTTGCTTGTGTAACTGCCTGATTGATATTAGGTATTGAAATCCAACCTATATTTTTATTCTTTCCAAAATCTATCTGTATACCATCCGCTTCTTTTGAAAACTGAACGGCTTCTAAAAAACTATTCCCGCGCCATCTGATGGCAATCGTCGTCTCCTTATCTTTTGATTTGTTTTGAAGGCTTACTTTTATTAAAGCCGTTCTATTGCTTATAAAAAACAAATTAGTTTCCAGCAATAAGCTTGGCTGTTGAATTTCTAATACTTGAGTCAATTGATTTGGATAGGAGTTATTTTCAAGGACCTTCCCTTTAGATAAGTCTATTACTCTACCGTCTTCTCCATGGATAATTTCTAATGTAGTCAATGCTTGACTCAACCAAATACCATTGTCTTGAGTCATAATGTACGGTCCAATAAAACTCCCCTTAAAGCCTTGATCTTTTGAACTAGGTAAGGCATATCCATGCCATGCACCTAAATCGGAATAGGCATACACAGATCTATCTAATGCTGAATCTGGAATACCTTTGTAATCTAAAATATTTGGGAAGTCTTTGACCGATATTAGCTCGGTTGAAGGTGAGTTTTTGTGAGGTGCCGTGTAGCAAGAGGAAAGGGCAAGAATAATAAATATAAAATACACTAGATGGGTAGATCTTTGTTTATTTGACATAGCTGAAAAATTACGTATCAGAGATTGTTAAGGACGTATTGTTGGTGGTACAAACTTCAATCATCGATTCTGCAAAAATCTTAAGTTACCTACATCCCCAATATCTTCCGAAGATGCTTTTTAGTCTCTTCGGGAAAATCAGAACCAAGCACCCATTTTCCATATTCAGCTGTCTTTGTCACCAATTTGTTTTTATGTTTCCCAAAACGCCAATACACCTGTCCATCTTTTTCATATAATTTCCCTGCAAAATCTACGCGCTTATTATCGCCTTGACAATAGGCTTCTACCTCCGCTGCATCAGAAGGCAGCAAGGGATTTAATTCTAATTGTTTATGGAATATTTTAATGGTGGCATAGATGTCAATCAGTGCATCATGAGCGCCTTCTAATTTTTCACCCGTATATCGCTCATAAGTAGCACCTAGTGTATGCCCATTTACTTTACGTTCGATTTTTAAGACATCAATAAAGTGGGTATCAGGTTCAGGAAAGGCAATCCCTACCCTATTGAATTCTTCAATTAATAAAGGGATATCGAAATTATCAGAATTATAGCCTGCTAAATCACAACCGCTTAGCCAAACAGAGAAACTCCTAGCTATTTGCTTGAATTTTGGTTTGTCTTTCACTTCGGCATCCGTAATGCCGTGTACCGCAGAGGCCCCTGCTGGAATGGGGATAGTAGGATTCACCACTACGTTTTTTTCTTCTTGTAATCCATTTGGAAATACTTTGATTGCTCCTATTTGAACAATCCGATCTTTTGTAATGCTAACGCCTGTTGTTTCCAAATCGAAAAAAACGATCGGTTTCTGTTCGTATGCCATTCTTTTGTTTTATAATAAAGCCGTAAATTAGGGAAAAGAACCTAATAAGTACTAACCTTATGAGAGAATTTGTAGAATTCGCTACTGAATAGTCAATAGTAGTCGTATCCGTCTATTAAGAAATTTTCTTACTTTGCAGAATTGGAAATTAGCTATAATAATAAATTTTAGTAAAGCTCATTAAGAATTACTAAGAGATGAAAAATTTACAAAAAACGCTTTTTAAGGCTAAAATACTCCTTGAATGTCCAAGTTGTAAAAATGCCTTTCCAATTACTAAGCAACAACTAAAGGCAACAACCACTAAATGTAAAGCTTGTCATAATATTTTTAAATATTCGGATCAATTAGAAGCAGCTGGTTTACCTTTGCCTATTAAGGATGGACCAGATTTTATTCCCGTTCAGAAAGGATTAGACATGCGTAGTTTGACCGAAAGATTGGAGATTGTCATGAGGGCAAAGGACTTGTATAAAAAAGATCCAACAACGGAGTTAATTATTGTACATGTATTTCTACTGATTTTTTCCTATATGTTTATTACAGAAAAAGGAGAATTTGCCCCTTTTTATTTTGTCTTTTTGATCCCATTTTTTCTATGGGCATTCAAGCTTTTATTCGAGAGTTTGATTTTTTGGTTTAATAGGACCTATGTAACTGTCAATAAAGACATGATTGTCGTTGAACATACGCCCATTAACTTTTGGACGCTAAAAGATCGCCACTTAATGGTCCATGCAATAGAACAGCTATTTGTTCAAAAGTATGAGGAAACGAAAGAAGGTATACCTGGTCTCATTAGTTGGTCGGTCAATTTAAAAATGACCGATGGAGAGGTAATTAAACTAATCAGTGAATTGGGACATTATGAAGATGCACAACTCATTGAAAACGAAATTGAAAAATATTTAGGTATCGAAGATCGTCTGGTGCTGAAGGATGAAGTTGATTAACAACTTTTCTATAAAAGGAAATTAAAATGAAATTAAGATGTACAGAGAATAGTATCCGAATTCGGATTAGAAAATCGGAGTTAGACCAATTGACAAAGACCAATCGAATAGCAGAGGAAGTTCACTTTGGGAATCAGATAGTTTTTACGTTTGTGCTTCGTATCACGGATACTATTAATGCAGTAGAGGCAATCTATCATGCTAATCAGATGGTAGTTAGTTTGTCTATAGAAGCGGCAGAGAGATGGATGACGACCAGTCAAGTAAGTATTGAAGCGCATAATGCACTTGAGGATGAAAAAAGCTTGCATATTTTAGTAGAAAAAGATTTTCCTTGTACAGATCGAGCAGAAGAAGATAAGTCGGATACCTTTTGGGAATTAGCTCCAGATAGTCCTGATGCCTGTTAAGTCTATTAGACAGTCCTGGAAGGACGTGTCTGACATCTGACTTCTAATGAATCCCAATTAGTTTAAAAACAATTAAATGAGTAA
>CALJIY010000552.1 GCA_937973945.1 uncultured Saprospiraceae bacterium
ATAACTATTAATTAATGGATTGAGGGCTAATTAGCCGTTAGAAGCGCAAAAGTAAGCTTCTTATCTAACTTCCTCTTCATATGTTGAAACAATTACTCTGCCATGCCGATTTTTACGTCATTGTGGCAGAATTTCAATATGGGACACTACCCAAGACCAGAAAGATTCCCAAAAGATGCTTGCTCATTATGTAAACATTAGATTTGTCAAAGAAGGAAGAATTACTGTCATGGTTTTTGTAATTACAATTGTAAAAAGGTTGTTAACTCTAATAAAGTACCATTTCACTAAGTAATACCTCCTATCTACTTAATAATTTCAACTTGAATAGCAACATTTAATAAATAATCTAAGTTTATATATTTAATATCTGCTAATAGACACATCTACTACTACCTTCCACAAAGAGATCGACCTCATTATTTCAGCTATGATAGCCGAAATAGGATATAGGTATATATAAAACAGTTCCTTTTATTTAGTAACGACGAAAGAATAAGTCCGCCATTTGGGCGAGATTATTTTGTTCTCAGTTTTACTTAAAGCAGTCCGATGAATAAAATCGCATACACTATTGTCGTGTTGATCAATTTTGGTGTTGCCCTATTTTCCCAAACTAGCCCCATAATAATTGGTGCAGGTAATCAAGAAAATGTGGTTATTACCAGTAGTTCTTCAGAAAATAATACTAGTCCCTCCACCACCTTACAAGATGTAGGTTTGTTACCAAATTTAAGTTCCGCTTCTCGCTTTTTAGGACAGGCTACTTTGGGGGCGAATATGGCTGCTATTGAAAGTACAGCGGATCAAGGTTTTTCTGATTGGCTAGACGAGCAATTGGCAATGCCTTCCAGCATGTCTATTGAAGACCAAACAAAATTTTTAACGGAATGGGCATTAGATTCTACCTATGCTTCTGGAGGAGATCCTAATGACGTATCACCTCGCTTACATTATTGGCACTTTGCATGGTGGCAACACACCATGACGGCACCTGATGTATTAAGAAGTAGAGTTGCATTGGCATTGAGTGAAATATTCGTGATCTCCGAATTACCACAACTAGGAGATGTGCCATTGGCCTTAGCCAATTACTATGATATGCTACTCAAAAATTCTTTCGGTAATTTTAGGGATCTACTTAATGACGTTACTTTCCATCCCGCTATGGGGGTCTATCTGACCCATATGAATAATCCCAAAGCAAATGCTTCCTTGAATCGTTTTCCAGATGAGAATTATGCACGAGAAGTCATGCAATTATTTACGATTGGCTTGTATGAATTAAACGAGGATGGCTCTAGAAAAACCTTATCCGATAATGTGACGCTAATTCCCACATACACGAATGAAACCATTCAAGAATTTGCCAAAGTGTTTACAGGTATGACTTGGGGAGATGCCTTCTTATTCGGTAAAGAAGCTGAAAGTGAATTTAGCTATACGGTACCGATGATGATGGAAGATTTTTGGCATGAGCCAGGCACTAAAACCTTGTTGAATGGAATGCTTATTCCTGATAGAAATCCAGTAGATGGATTGGCGGATATAAAAGATGCTTTGGATAATTTGTTCCACCATCCAAATGTCGGACCTTTCATTGGTCACAAATTAATTCAGCGATTGGTTACTTCTAATCCCTCTCCTCAATACATTGCAAGAGTAACTGCTGCCTTTAATGATAATGGTCAAGGCGTAAGAGGCGATATGAGCGCCGTCATCCGAGCAATTCTATTGGATGAGGAAGCCAGAAAATGTCCCAATGAAGAGGAAGCACTAAACGGTATGCTTCGAGAACCGATGGTGCGATATACCCATGTTAGTCGGGCTTTTAATGCCGCAAGTGAAGAGGGCACTTATAGAAATTCGATGAACAATTTCTATGAGTCCAACTTTCAACGGCCACTTGGTTCTCCAAGTGTTTTTAATTTTTTCCAACCTGGTTATCAACCAATTGGCGGCATTGAAGAGAATGGATTAGTAGCACCAGAATTTCAAATAACCAACTCTGTCTCTATTATGGGCTATGCCAATGAACTACATGATTGGGTCATGCGAGATTATAACCTGATGCAATACAGAGCTCTTTTTGATGGGGAACAAAGTACCTTAGAAAAACGAGTCAATCTAAATCTAACGGAGGAGATTCAAATGGGAGAAGAAGGAAGAATAGACGAATTAATCGAACGCTTGAATTTAATATTAACGCATGGGCAAATGACAGAAAGAACGAGAAATATTATCAAAGAAGCCTTGGTGAATCTACCTGCACGAGATGGCGATTTAATCGGAAGAATAGCTATCTATTTGACTATGATTTCTCCTGATTATTTGATTATTCGTTGAATATTTTTTTTAGAAGCGAGAGCAGAGAACAGAGAACAGAGATAGATTTCGTTTAAAAAACTACAGGATTTTATTAATAGATGAGATACATCTCTGTCTTTATTTAGAGACAAACTATTGGTAGTCCACACTTAGAAAGTCTATTGACACCCCATAAGTTTATGTAACTGTAAAAAGGAGCGTAGCTCCGTCCCTATCTGTAGAAAGATATAATAGACAAAGCATTAGAGGAGCGTAGCTTCGACCCTGTGGAAAATTTTACAGGGTCGAAGCTAAAGCCCCTAATTTATAGCTAAAAAAGATGCGGGGGTAACAATAGACTTAAAAGCGATTAATACTAAGGCTACGAAAAAATGTTAGCGTATTTATCAAAGCATCAAAAAATATACAGTTAAAAAAATTAGTAGTTGTTTAAAAATAAAATATGTCTAAAAACTTAAATCGAAGAAAATTTTTAGAGCAGGCAAGTTGCGCTGCATTGGGCTATAGTACTTTTTACTCAACACTCAATAATTTATTTAGCACGAATAATTTGGCGGTTGCCAGTTCTCAACCACCAGAAGATTATAAGGCGATGGTCTGTATCTTATTAGCTGGTGGGAATGATTCTTATAATATGTTGCTACCCAAAGGCGCATCAGAACATGCAGAATACGCTACAACTCGATCGAATTTAGCTTTGGCAATGGAAGATATTTTGGCATTGAGTGGTAGCCATAATGGGAAATCATTGGGCGTCCATCCTAGTATGCCGGGGATACAGCAAATGTATGAGGCAGGTGATTTAGCCTTTATTGCAAATGCCGGCACCTTAATAGAACCAATCAATAATTATGCAGACTACCAATCGGGCTTAAAAAAATTACCGCTAGGTTTATTTTCTCATTCCGATCAAATTGAGCAATGGCAAACCTCTATTCCACAAAGCAGGCAAGCGATTGGTTGGGGAGGTAGGATGGCAGATTTGTTAAAAGACGTTTATCCCAACCAAGAAATTTCTATGAATATTTCTTTGTCGGGTAGAAATGTTTTTCAAGCAGGAAATAGTGTTTTAGAATATTCTATCAGCAACTCCGATACAGGAAATGTAGGTATCGAAACTATAGAACCCTACAATGGTCGATCTGGTCTTATCAATGAACTAAGGGATAATGCGATTAAGAGCATGATGGAAGATGTGCATGGTAATGTTTTCAAAGAAACATTTGCCAAGATGACGACAGCTACCCTTGATACGCAAGAACGATTTGCTAAAGCATTAGCAGGAGTCAATCCTTTTCAAACAACTTTCTCGGAGCATTACCTTTCTCAAAATATGCGCATGATTGCTAAGACTATTGCCGCAGGAGAAAGCCTGAATATGAAGCGACAAACGTTCTTCACAACGATAGGCGGATGGGATCATCACGATGAAGTCATCAATTCCCAAGAATACTTACTAGGCGTCGTCAATAATGCCATTTTTGAATTTTATCAAACGCTCGAAGAATTAGGTATGAAGGATCAAGTGACCCTTTTTACCATATCTGATTTTGCTAGAACATTGACTTCCAATGGTAATGGTTCGGATCATGCTTGGGGTGGCAATATGATGGTAGCAGGAGGAGCAGTTAATGGTAAATCTGTATATGGAAGTTACCCAAATTTAAATTTAGAAGGCAATGATTTAATCATGAGTCAAAGGGGGAATTTAATTCCTACGACTTCCGCAGATGAAGTATTTGCAGAGTTGGCACTTTGGTTCGGTGTGAATAAAAATGATCTATCTATGGTCCTTCCTAATATTGGTAACTTTTATAGTACTAGTGGATATGATGGCACAGCGGCGAATAATCCTTTGGGATTTTTGGGCACTTAGAACTCAGATCGCTGCGCTGTCAGAGGTCAGATCACTGCGCTGTCAGATCGCCTACAGCTGTCAGATTTTAGACCTTGACAGCGGGGCAGGCTACACCTAATTTCTCAAAGTATTCAGGAGTCAACGAATAACCATTTCAAATTGCAGTTTCATGTATAATTGTCGGATATATTGTTCTATCATCTTAGTCTTAAGTTCTTTTTCCCTACTTGCGCAAAATCCTTGTATTGGGGAACAGGGACTTTTAAAATGGAAACATTGGACTGTCATAAGTAGTGATATTAACTATCTAACCCACCTTCCAAATTATCCTAATTCGCCGGATCATATTATAGAAATGGATCAATTTGCTACACCTAGCATGGGTTTTAGTGATAGCTACCGATCCCTCATTCAGGGATATATCACCGTGCCAGAAAATGGCAATTATGTGTTTAATCTGACGGCAGATGATGATACGGAATTTTTTCTAAGTACAAATGATGATCCTGATAATATTAGTTTAATTGCTAGTGTGCCTGAATGGTCTGGGCGAGAAGAATATGATAAATATCCAGAACAAACTTCTAATGCCATCGCTTTAGTTGCGGGGACCTATTATTACTTTGAAGTTCGACATAGAGAAGGTGGTGGTGGAGACCTTGTCCAAGTACAATGGAGAACCCCTTCTTTGCCGAATACCTATTCCATTATCAGTAGTACTTATGTCTATGACTATGCTTGCGCACCCGATTGTCCTGCTGCTGGAACCACTTGTGATGATGGCAATTCGGAAACTTCAAGCGATCAAGAGGACGGTAATTGTAATTGTATAGGCACTCCGAATACAGCAAGTGCTTGTATAGGAGAAAGAGGTTTCGTACGCCCCTATTATTATCGGGGTTTACCAGACAATAATATTTCAGATTTAGAAGGTTTAGCTTCTTTTCCACTGCAACCTGACACAGCTGGTCAGCTAAATCTAGGTTATCTATATGGAGCATATGATATTCCAGAGACCTACTTTGGTTCTAGAATTAGTAATTTCTTAAAAGTACCCGTTTCTGGAACGTATCAATTTAATGTGTCTGGAGATGACCGAATGCAGCTTTGGTTAAGTACCGATGAAGATCCAAATAATGCGGTTTTAATTGCCAATTCCAATTGGACCCCTAGATTCGATCATGAAGATGAAGAAACACAGACCTCCACAACATTCAACTTAGACAAAGATCAATTTTATTATTTCGAGATGCGGCATGTTAATGGCGGCTCAGGAGGTCGTTATGGGGTATTCTGGAAAACGCCTTTTATTGAAGACGGAGCATGGCGGTATATAGATGCTACCTATTTATATGAATACAAATGCGAAATGGCCTGCATGCCAGAAGGCCTATCCTGTGATGATAATAATGTGGCTACGATCAATGATGTATATGATGACCAATGTAACTGTGCAGGTGCGCCTTGTGGTTTACCTGATTGTACCGATTATAAAGATTATCCTTCTTATGAAGCTTGTGCCGTAACAGATAAACACTCTACAAATCCCGCAGATTCTTGGCTCTCCTGCGAGACCTCTACAAATCCGAATCCTGCAAGGGGGAATGGGCATTGGATACATTATGATCTTGGAGAACCGTATTTTCTGATTGAGACGCATATATGGAATTACAATGTAGCTAATGAAACTGGAAAAGGATTTAAAAATGTATCAATTGATTATTCTTTGGATGGTACGTCTTGGACAAGTCTAGGCGATTACACTTGGGCACAAGCTATTGGTACAAACATTTATGAAGGTTTTGATGGTCCTAATTTTGATGGAATAGAAGCTAGATATGTATTAATTACGGCTACTAGTAACTGGGATGATAGTAGTTGTAGTGGCTTAAGTAAAATTACTTTTGGCGCTACCGATTGTGCAGCATATGGTGATCCTTGCAATGATGGCATGGAAGAAACAGAGGAAGACAGAATCGATGGAAATTGTGATTGTGTCGGCAGGCCTATCTCCGAAATGGACTGTGGTCCAGAAATTCTAGTGCAAAATAATATTCAGCTAAACAATGGTGATTACCGTGCAACCATGCAAATAGAAAGTGAAGCTATTATTGAAGGGAATAGCGATGTACAATTACTAGCTGGTAATGCTATTCTGTTAAAACCTGGTTTCCATGCAAAAATGAATAGCGAGGTCTTAGTAGATATTGTAGATTGCTTACCCGTTTCGGGGCGAGCTTTAGTCGATTCTACAGATATTGTTAGACTACCTCCTACTCAAAATTCTAGTGCCATAAGTAGCAATATGGAGCATACGGCACTCCTTAAAGTTATGCCCAATCCAACGAATACTTGGACGAATATTCACTTTCAACTCTCTTATGCAACCAAAGCTTCTTTAGTCATATTTGCAACGGACGGCAGAAAAATATTGACCATATCAGATAAGACTACTTTCCAAGAAGGCAGCCATAGTAAAGCTTTTCCTGCGCAAAGATTGGCGGTGGGTATGTACTATGTGGTTTTACAAACGGAATTAGAAATTTTGACAAAGCCTTTAATTGTGATTGATTAAGCGTCTTAGAAAATTGCTATCCAATAGCAGAAAAACAAAATAATTTCTACTTTTCTATATTTTCTCCTTACCATTTCTTTCCTTTACAGGATGAATAAGCAACACAAAGGCTCTGCGTATAAGATGCTGCTTCCTAGCATTTCCTATATCAGCCTATTCCTAGTATTATGCGCTTTCGCATCTTGTTCCAATGATACATCTATGAAGACATCCACCTTCGATTGGCAAGGACATCGAGGCTGCAG
>CALJIY010000553.1 GCA_937973945.1 uncultured Saprospiraceae bacterium
TGAACAAGTGAATTATTTATATGATGTCCAACCCGATTTGCCTTGGCATGGTTTTGATAAAGGCGGCTATCAAGAAAATCCACTAGCCAATAATCAACAAATAACATTACGATTTGATTTAACGCCCAACTCTTGGGTCTTTCAAAAAGGACACCAGATCAGAATCAGTATTGCTGGCGCAGATTATACTAATTTTGAATTAAATCCTACCTTGTGCCCGAATGATGATTTAGAGAATTGTCAAGCCACTAATTTGTTTATTCATCGGGGGCTTGGGCAAGTGTCTAAAATTGAATTACCAATTAAAATAACTAAGTAAGGACGAAATAATAAATTGGTCATCTGGACGAGAAGATTTTGTTCTCAGTTTTTCCTAAAAAATCCTTGCATAGCCTAGCTACGGAAGTATTTTTTAAGGAAAAATGAGGGCAAAAGATTCCGTCCTAGATGTTCAAGTTATTGTTTTGTCGTTACTAAATAGATATTTAAATACATAGCTTGATTTTTTTTACCACATAGGTACATAGTTCACATAGTTAGACAGGCTATGTGGCCTATGTACCTATGTGGTGAAAAAAATATCTGGTTAGAACACTATATAGTTTTAGCTTTGCAACGCTACCTAATTGTTATAAAAAAAAATAATGAAATATAAATTCCTCTATTTCTTACTCCTATGCCCATTTTTACTAATCGCACAAATCCAACCGAAATGGGTAAGATCAGCAGCCATCTCTCCTGATGGACAACACATCGTTTTTACCTATAAAGGCGACCTATTCAAAGTGCCCAGTAGCGGTGGTGATGCGGTGCAATTAACCGTTCATGATGCCCACGATTATAATGCGGTATGGAGCAAAGATGGACAACAAATAGCTTTTGCCTCTAATCGCTATGGCAATTTTGATATCTATACGATGAGTGCGATGGGCGGGGCAGCAACAAGATTAACCTTTCATTCCAATAATGAACTGCCTTATACTTTTTCGGCAGACGATGAGCAAGTGATATTTGGTGCGATTAGACAAGATATTGCGGCGCATCGCCAATATCCCCATCGGTCGCAATCTGAATTATATAAAGTGCCAAGTAAGGGGGGCAGAGTCAAGCAAATTTTTACCTTTCCCGCAGAGGCCGTGCAAGTTAGCAAAAATGGAAACATGCTTTTATACCATGATAAAAAAGGGGGCGAAAACGAGTTTCGTAAACACCATACTTCTTCCATCACCAGAGATATTTGGCAATATGATGCCAGCTCGGATACGCATAAGATGATTACGAATTTTGAAGGAGAAGATCGCCAACCGATCTTAAGTGAAGATGAAAAAAGTATGTACTATTTAAGTGAAGAAAGTGGCAGTTTTAATATACATAAAATGTCTTTGGAGAATCCTAGTCAAAAATCTCAACTTACTACATTTAGCCTTCACCCTGTTCGGTATTTAAGTAGAGGCGGTGGTCTGTTGAGTTTTAGTTTTGATGGAGAGTTGTATACCTTAAAAGAAGGGCAAAGTCCTCAAAAAGTAGCGATCAATATTAGAACCCAAGAGAAGCAAAACAACGATAAGTTTATTTCTATCAATGGTGGTATCAGAGAAATGGCAGTTTCCCCCAATGGCAAAGAAATAGCTTTCATCGCACGCGGAGAAGTATTTGTTACTTCTATTGGCGAGTCCTTTACAAAGCGACTAACGAATACGCCAGAACAAGAGCGTTTTGTAGCTTGGGGACCTGAAGGAGAATCGGTGGTCTATAGTAGCGAGCGAGCGGGTAAATGGAGTGTTTATAAAACAGAAAAGACTAGACAAGAAGAACCGTTTTTCTATGCAGCTACGCTGGTAAAGGAAACACCAGTTATTGATAACGAAACCGATAATTACCTAGCACGCTATTCCCCTGATGGGAAAAAGGTCGCTTACATAGAAGGCCGTCGTTCATTGAAGGTGATGGATATAGCTACTAAAAAAACAGTTACACTATTGACGCCTAAAGACTTGTATCATATGCGAGACGGTGATAAATATTTCCGATGGAGCCCCGATAGCAAATGGCTATTAGTAGATTGGAATTTGTCATTAAACAATAGTGATATTTTATTAATGGCAGCCGATGGTTCTAAGCGCGTTAATTTAAATGAAAGCGGGTACTATGATTACGCTCCGAAATGGGTGAATGATGGTAAACAAATGATCTGGTTTAGTAATCGAGATGGGTTAAAATCTTATGCCACTAGTGGTCGTTCTGAAAGCGATGTATATAGCATGTACTTTACGCAGGAGACTTGGGATAAATTTAATTTGAGTGAAGAAGATTTTAAACTACAAGAGGCAATAGAAGAAGCACAAAAAGAAGCTAAAGAAAAAGCCAAGAAAGAAAAAGAAAAACGTAAAAAGGAATTGCTTAAAAATGCGAAAGGCAAAGCAAAGAAGCAGCTAGAAGCAGCATTGGCAAAGAGTGACGAAGATGATGATGATAAAGAGGACAAAGAAAAAGATTTGACCTTTGCATGGGACCATATGAAAGATAGAAGTTCCCGTTTGACCATCCATTCCTCTCGATTAGGAGATGCCGTATTATCAAAAGACGGCGATAAGCTATACTATTTATCTCGATTTGAAAAAAAGATGAATCTTTGGCGTACAGATCTGCGAACGAAAGAAACCAAAATGGCTCTAAAATTAGATGCAGATTCTGGTTCGCTACAATGGGATAAGGAACGAGAAAATTTATATTTACTGAGTGGTGGAAAGATTTCTAAAATAGATCCAGAGAAAGGGGATAAGGAGTCTGTAAAGATCAATAGTGAAATAGCATTTGATACCCAAGCTGAACGTACAGCCATCTTCGATCACGTATGGATTAGAACAAATGCTATTTTTTACCACCCTGATTTTCATGGGATTGACTGGGATCAGATGAAAACAGAATACAGTAAATACTTACCGCATATTGGTAACTCCTTTGAAATGGGAGAAATGCTTTCTGAAATGCTCGGCGAGTTGAATGTCTCCCATGCAGGCGCTAGAGGGCGTGGTCATCAACTTGATAATCCTGACCAAACGGCCTCCCTTGGCATTTTTATGAATTATAATCATACTGGAAATGGGATTATGATTGAAGAAATTCTACTTGGAGGTCCTTTAGATAAGGCTAATATCAATTTGAAAGCAGGAATGATTATTGAAAAGATAGATGGAGAGCTACTTGATAAAGATCAAGATGTAGCGAAGTACCTTAATCGAAAAGCTGGCAAATTCACCTTGTTAGAAATCATCAATCCGACTAATAATAAAAGGGAAATGATCACAGTGAAGCCCATTAACTTAAGAGAGGAATTTAGCCTACTCTATAAAAGATGGGTCAAAAAGAACGAAGAAGAGGTAAAAGAAAAAAGCAATGGTCAATTAGGCTATGTGCATATCCCTGGCATGAGTGATGGCCCATATAGAAACATTTATCAAGATATGATGGGGAAGTATTTCGAGTGCAAAGGAATGATTGTGGATACTCGCTTTAATGGCGGTGGCGATTTGGTAGCTGATTTAGCGACTTTCTTTACGGGGGTTCCCTTTATTAGCTATGAAACGGAAGCTAAAGTCGTCGGAGGCGAACCTACCTCTAGATGGACCAAACCTACCCTCGCTATTCTTAATGAAAGTATGTATTCAGATGGACATTGTTTTGCCTGTGGGTATACGGATTTAAAAATAGGAAAGACCGTTGGAATGCCAGTACCAGGTACTTGTAGCTATGCAGGCTGGGAAGGTTTACCAGATGGTTCTCGATGGGGTGTTGTCCCTGTAAGTGCTAAAGATATTAATGGCAACTGGATGGAAAACAATCAAACGGAGCCTACTATTAAAGTAAAAAATATGCCCGGGAAAATTGATAAGGGGATTGATCAGCAATTAGAACGGGCAATTGAAGAAATGTTGAAGGATGTTGGGGAGTGATGTTATTTATTTTGGATAAGATTATCATTAAGTATTATTCTTTTTGCATCCTGAGTGATCTTATGCCCAGAGGCATAAAGAGTATAGCAAAAGTAAAGAACCAAAACCCTAGACAAAAAGCCAGCCCGTCCCTTCGGGGCCGGGAATATATTCTCCGGTATTTTTGTCGGGCCACCCGCCCATATGTTGACCGAGCAGAACGTGTTCTTAAATTTTAAACTACTTAGTTTAAGTCCCGCTTGGTCAACGTCTGGGCGGGAGGCCCGTCCAAAAACTGTTTGACCGGAGGGAGTTTTTTTTGGACTAGCTTTTTTGCTTCTTTTTCAGCAATGGAAAAAGAAGAGTCAACGTCAAAAATCAAATAGTTTTCTGAGTATAATATAATGCTCAATAGAATAAAATAAAAATAACAAATCTATAATAAATACGGAATCTCTAACCCACCTCCCATCGAACTAAATTTCATGAAAAAATATATCTTAGTTTT
>CALJIY010000554.1 GCA_937973945.1 uncultured Saprospiraceae bacterium
AATGATAGAAGTAGGCAATGCCTGGTCATCTTGATATGCCATCCAGTTATCGGCAACTTTTAAAATGGCCACTTTAGCTTCAGCTAGGCGCTCCTTTGTCTTGGCATCGCATACACTTAGCGTATGGGTGGTCGCAGCCACAAAGCTATTCTTTTGATTAGAATCAAAGAGTTCTTCGTTTTGCTTATCGGATTTTTCCCAACTATAAATATCATCAGCACCTAGACTCCCTTTTCGATTGGAAGATAAGTAGCCGCTTTCTTCGTCAGCTGTTATATAAAATCCAAAGTCATCTTTTTTTGAATTAAAAGGTCGACCAATATTTTTTCTATCAACCCAAGACATCTCATCTGACGCATTCGCTTTTTCTACTACAAAAATATCTAATCCACCTAATCCGATGTGTCCATCAGAGGCAAAAAAGAGTTTGTCTTGCTCCGAAATAAAAGGAAATAATTCATTGCCAGCGGTATTTACGGTTGGTCCCAGATTAGTTGGTATTCCCCATTTATTGCCTATTCGTTCCACCACATAAATATCCATGCCTCCAAATCCACCAGGGCGCGAAGAAGAAAAATAAAGTCGTTGGCCATTACTAGAAATAGTTGGATGACAAGAAGAAAAATTATCCGCTGCCTCGAATAGCTTGCTTGGGTTTTTCCATTCATTCCCTTCTCTTTTGGCAACGAAAATTTTTAGATTTTTCACACCATCCTTATCGTCAGCATTAATGGTATTTCTGGTGAAAATCATTTCATTTCGGATAGGATCAAAGGTGGCAACGCCATCATGAAATTGACCATTGACATCCCCTTTTAATGGAGTTGGTGTAGTAAACTGACCGTCTTTTTTCTCCACAAAATATAAATCCGAATATCCGCTATCAGTCCATTGATCTACTAGGTCATTGTCTCCCTCCCGCATAGAAGTAAAGACAAGTCCGTTTTTATAAGGAATTGGACTAAAATCATGTTTGTCCGAATTGAGGCTTCTTAAATTGTCTACTTTTATATGCTGATGTTGCTCAATGTTATTTAGTTCTTTGCAATCACTTAAGATATTTCTTTGTGTATCCTGACTTTTTTCTTGGTAGGTTTTGTACCAACGAATAGCGTCCTCGCACTTTCCATTACTTTGTAATACTTGTGCATAATTTAAAATGGTATTCGAATTAGTCGTTTCTTGAATGATTTTTGCGTACCAGTATTCTGCTTTTTCAAATTGACTATTTAAACGAAAGCTATTGGCTAGTTTTTCTTTTACATCATAAGTCAATGTGGATTCCTCCATGTTTTCAAATTCTGTAGCAGCAGAGGAATATCCAAAATTGTTATACAATTCAATCCCTCTATCTTCTTGGGCTACTAGTGGATAGCAGACGTTTACTAAAAATAAAACTAGCGGGACTATATATTTCATAACTATTCTTTATTTTTTTGAGCGTAGTTGTTGCTTAAATTCTAAATCCCAAATATTAAATTCCAAATTCCAAATTCCAAATTCCAAACTTGACTAACATTTGGGTTTTGTAAATTTATGTAGGCCTGTAGAGTAGCGGCACAGCGTAGCATTTATCTCTGTGTCCCAGTGTCTCCGTGTTCTAAATTTACGCTATAAAAGCTCCAAAACTCCCAGCCTAAAAGAAACGGATATTATCTACTTTCTTTCCACTCTGCTTATTTCCTACAGTATATTCCACCATCACCTCAAAGCTTCCTTTCGTGTAGACATTTAATTCTGCTAAGGTATAGTCTACTCCGACAGCCACTTTTAATTGATCTGTCAAGGGTACTTGTATAAACATATTAGCGGATTCTTCCAAACGATAACTGGCGCCAATCCAGAAAGATTGTAAGAATAATACACTCAAATTGAAATCCGCTTCCATCGGTGCGTTTGGCACATAGCTAATAGCGATAGCGGGCCTGATATGGATATTATCCGTAATTGGAAATACCATCCCCCCCATTAGATAATATTCTCTTAATACACTTAATTCCTTAAAATTATTGTAAATAGCATCGGTTGTTAAGGCATCTCTTAATAGCTGAGGAACAGAGAAGCCCACATAGAACCTTGGGGTTTCATAATAGACACCCAAACCGAAATTAATGGTCGTGTTCGAAGTTGCTCCAAAGGGTATAGCACTATCAATTTGATCGATCAAATCTGCTTTTGACCAATCAAATCTGGCGTATTCTACTTGTGCATTCATGCCAATGCTTAACCGATGATCCTTTTTTAAATCGATTTTATAGGCATAGGCTGCGTTGGTGTATACCGTATTGAATATGCCGATCTCATCGGTGGTAAGCGATAAGCCGACGCCATTTCTATTTCCTGATATAGGCATATGTGCAAAAGCGGTGACGCTACGAGGTGCGCCATATACGCCCTGCCATTGATGCCTATAATGTGCACCTGCCGTTAATGCCCCCGCACTACCCGCATAGGCTGGATTAAATTGCAGTTTATTGAAAATAAATAAACTATAATTGGTATTGTTTTGGGCGAAACCCAAGCTACCAAAAAGCAATAAGAAGCAACAGGTATATAGTACTCTCATAGTGTTTTTTTTGCTTACGTTTGAACTTTATACAGGAACTTAAATAAAATCCCCAGAACTACTCAATATTGGCTGTCGCCAATGAAAAAAATTAAACGCAGAGGTGCAGAGGTGCAGAGGTGCAGAGATTTTTTCGTAGAAAAAATCGAAAGCTCTGCATCTCAACGTCTCTGCGTTTAAAAATTGATATTGGCTTTAGCCAATGGGGAGTAGTTACAATTTCTTTATCTAAATATGGTAATAAACCCTTGTAGGGGTTCTCCTTTTTCAGCTAATTGAAGCATATAGAAATAAGTACCCGCAGGTAAATCCTGTCCTTGATAGGTCCCTTCCCAATCATTCCGATAAGGGGCGGCGGAATAGACTTTGTCTCCCCATCTATTGAAAATAGTTAATTGATTATCTGGCCAATCAGCTATGCAGGCTACTTTGAAAATATCATTATTCCCATCTTTATTTGGAGAAATAACATTTGGGATAAAACAAGCGCCTGATCCTTCGATACCATTGATGACTAGGTTAACGACTGCCGTATCACAGAGCGTTTCACAATTTGGATCACATAGTTGGTACCTAAAATTATCTCGACCGAAATAATTGTTTATGGGTTGATACATATAGATCCCATTGTCTTGCTCTATCAAGTCGCCAAAATCTGGATACTTAGTAATAATTAAATTGAATGGTTTTTCAGGATCAAATTGATCATTTGAAAGAATATCTATCGTAAGACTATCATTGACATTAATAATATGATTGTCCGGATTCGCCCTTAAAGGGGATGTATTGATAATACGAATTGTATCTGTAGAAAAATCTTTACAGGCACCATTGGAAAGTGACCAAACGAAAGTATGTTCTCCGAATGGAAGTCCATCCACAAAAGTGGAAGGATTGGTGGCAGCAGCGATTTTAATTTGCTCAATGGCAGGTGCTGCATTGTTGTCTACATCTAAAAGATAGCTCCATTGACCGATACTTAAGCCTGGTAATTCTGCATCTAAACTGGTACTGCTTTCATCACATAAATACATCAATTCCTCTTGTATAATCGCATATTCTTCTGGAACATCATTTACGTTTATTGTCAATTCATCTGTTTCGAAATCAGGACATTCTGCTTGTGAAATAGTCCAACTAAAACTATACGAATTCCCAGCTTCCAAGCCATTCACCGCCGTCTGTGGATTACTTGGGTTCGTGATTTGGACTCCTTGTTGTGCTTGTGCAGCAGATTGGGTCCATCTACCTGTAGAAGCTGTTAGGTTGGTTGCGATTAGTTGTGTGCTATATTCTTCACATAAGTTTTGGTCTAGCCCTGCCACTGCTTGATCAGGTGTGATATTACCTACAAATATGTTTACGGTATCTCCTGATTGGACTGCACAAACTGGATCTGCTACCGTCCAAATAAATTGATTATTTCCTTTTTGTAACTGACTCACTTCAGTTGTAGCTAAGTCTACATCAACAAAATTACTTCCATTAATAGTCGACCATTTCCCTTGTCCAAATAATGGCGGCGTAGCGGCCAAGGTAATCTTGGCAGTAGCACAAAATTCCTGATCCTCACCAGCGTACGCTTGTATATTAGTAGGATCATTGATTGGTACATCAACTAGAGGAGAAGGTTCAGATGTACAACCATTTGCTACCACCTCTACATAATATTGACCACTAAATGAAGTAGGTACATTACTAAATAAGCGATTAGGCATATCTGTACTAGCGATTAGGATATCTTGTTCATTAAACCAATCAAATCGAATGTTTGAACCATTCTCTAAGATACTATTTACTTCAAATTCTAAGTCATCACCTTTACAAATCGGTGCGCTACTAATCATAGTCGGCATGGACGGTTTTGGATTAATGACAACATTTATTGGATTGGTTTTTATCTCTTGACATCCATCCATTTTTATAATAGCAAAATATTCTCCTTCGTGAATCGCGCCAATGGATTCAATGATTGGATTGTAGGCAGCGGCTGTAAAACCTGCTGGTCCAAACCAACGATAAGTAGCTGATTCATAAAGAGGTAGTGATAATTGTAATACATCGCCATAGCAGCCAGGCTCAGTTTCTGTCGCGCTGCTAGTGATGTTTAAATTCGTATTCACATCAAAAATGGTAATCGGTACTTGATTGGAAAAATTAGAGGCACATTGATCATTCACTACTTTTACAATATAAATTCCAGAATTCTCTGAAGTCGCATTGTCTATCACATACGTAGGGCTATCGTTTGTAGCGATTAGGGTAGGGGATCCATCATTTTCTTGAAGGTACCATTCATAGGCAATAGCCGTGACAGCAGTACTGCTTGCTTCTAGTGTTATGGTTGAGCCTGCGCAAACAGCATTTTGTGCTACATCTAAAGTAGGCGGACTAATGCCAGGAATTACATTTACCAATACAGAATTGGTGGCCGAGCTACAGGCATTTGGCGTTTCTATTTGTAAGGTATAACTTCCTGCTTGACCTATATTGATAGCAGGTAAAACAAGATTGAAACTATCAGATGTTGTTTCTTCTACAAAGCTAAATCCATTTGGTCCTGTCCAAGTATATTGAACCAATTCTCCATTCGGATGCTGATTTTGTGCACTCAAGAAGATCGTTTCACCTTCACAGTAGGTTTCTGATTTGGTGATATTTCTTATTTCAGGAATTTCTTTGATGAGGACTTCTGTTTGTTGGACTCGTCCATTTGTACAACCATTTTTAGTTACGATTAAGGTATAGGTAGCAGCCGCTTCTAAGGCACTGATGGTCGTACTACTTTCCGTTCCAATTAATTCCTCGTTTTCATTATACCATTCATAATTATAGCCTGCTACATTCGTAGCGAATAGGGTAGCACCCATACCGTAACAAATAGGACCACTATTGCCAATTTGAATGATGGATTCTTCAATATTTTCAATTTGAAAAGGAAGGGAACTAACTGCCTCACAACCTACAACACGAATTGCTACTTGGTATGGACCAGTTCCAATGGTTGAATTACTAATCTCAATTCTTGCACCGTTTCCTATAATGACACCCTCGTTATTCGTCCAACTATAGTCTGCACCTGCTAATTCATTTTCTACAAATAGCTGCGTATCTGTTTCACAAGTACCTGTGATCAACTGTATAGTTGGTACCTCAGGCGCTGCGATGATATTATCAATTACTAAGTTGGCGCTAGATTCACAACCAGATTCATTACTGATTTTTAAAGTATATAAACCATTGTTTTCTGGATTGGGATTAATAATCGTTGCTACTACTGCTTCCGCAGTAAATCCATTTGGACCCGTCCAAGAGAAATTAAAATCATCTACATTTAAATTGACTGCCGCAAATAATTCCAAAGATGCTGCACCGCAGTTACTACTTAAGTCATAATCTATTTGAAGAGCAATGTCTTCTATGACATCTGTAAAGTAGGGATCTGAACGTAAGGTGCAGGATTCTACTTCTACAATTAGTTCGTATTGAGTGCCATTATCTTGTATTGGACCTACGACTAATACTGGACTATTTTCATTGACTATTGGGTTTCCATTTTCTAACCAGGTGTAGCTTACCGTATTACCCGTATAGACAGGTGCAGTAAGGGTAATATATCCGCCAGCACAAGTTAAACCACTTGGTTGTAATACCGGTTCTGGAAAACCATTTTGAATATCATCAATTATATTTGTTGCTGCGACAATAGAGCAACCTTGCGGATTGCTAATGCTTAGTTCATAAATTCCATTATTATCTTCAGTTGCGTTCGTAATAACAGGGTTCATTAGATTAGAACTAAAACCATTCGGTCCCGTCCATTGATAGACTAAATTTGATCCTGTTGCATTCGCAAATAATTCTAAGTTAGCAGCTGTACAATTTTCTGTTGTTTCATAATTGGCTATTGGGTTGGCAGAAAGCGTATTAAATTCTTCTAGTAAAAAAGTATCGGATTGTGCCGTACAAGTTCCAGAATTTGCTGTCAACACGTAGGCGCCTTTATACCCATCATCTGCTGATGGAATCCGAATAGCGCTAGTTGATAAAGAACTAATTCCTGTTTCATTAGGAACACTCCATTCATAACTTACTTCATGATTGTCATAATTGGTCACGCTCAATGTCAATTGATCGCCACTACAATTTCCACCTGATAAGGCTAAAATAGGTCTAGGTAATCGATCGATGATATCGACGCTAGTTGAAGCATCTGCCACACAATCATTTTGATCTTGTATGATGATGGTATAGGTGCCTGCATTTACCCCACTCGCATTTATGATCCTTGGGCTAGGATTGGCGGAGAAGAAATTATTTGGTCCTACCCATTGGATATTATAGGGTGTTTGACCACCTTCAATGTCAGTTGCTAAATCTATATCTTCTGTTCCCGAGCTACAAAATAATTGGAAAGCACTATCTAAACGAATAGCAGGTTTTTCAAAAATAATCGGAGCAAAGACATTGGACTGTAATTCACAATTTTCTAGAGTGATTGCCACCTTAAAACTATCTCTCAATTGCGCATCATCAATAAACAATTGATTGCCAGAAGCATTTGCTACCACGGACCCATTTTTATACCAAACATAAGCCTCTTCCAAACCTTCATAAGAAGATGCCTGAAGGAGAATGTTGCCATTTTCACAAACAGGACCTTCTGCTGAAGTAATAATTGGTTTTGTTAAGGATGGTGTAACTGTAGAAACAACAATATTACTGGTCGTCTCACAAGCGTGCGCATCCCTTAGCACTAAAGTATATTGACCATTTGCTATTGTAGTCGGTGACTCAATAGAATCAATGGCCATGAAAGATGTATAGTTATTTGGTCCAATCCAGCTGACTTGATAGGTAGCTGAACTATCTGGTAGATTGGCATTTAAAACTAAGGTGTACTCACCACAAGTACCATTATCTTGTAGGCTTATTGTGGGTGGATTATCTGTACTTGTATTTGGAAAAACAAATACTTTTTTTGTACTAATACTTATGGCTTCACATACTTCCGAAATCAATGATAGTTGATAGGTCATGTTTTCTGTAATCCCCTCTTCCACAACTAGATTTTGCGTTTGGGAAATTACGCTTGGGTCACCAGCAACACTCCATTCGTATCGAACACCATTGACGGCAGGTGCTAATAATTCAAAAGTAGTATTGGCACAAAGTGTATCATTATTAATATCTAACTCAATTAGTATTTCGGGTAGATTAACGATGTCCACTTCTAATAAATTAGACAGTGGAGAGGTACAAAATCCAGATTGGACTTTCATACTAAAAGGAGGAATCGTTAAGGGGGAAACGGCTAAAGTTAATTGCTCTTTATTGGTAATGGCAATGGTGTCGCCTATACCATTAAACCAGATATAAGTTAGTTCTGTATCTAATTCATCAAGCGTAAGTGGTCCAGCATTGTTTTGAATAACAAGAAATAGAGAGTCATTCCCGCAAACCGTACTCGCTCCTGCAATACTCGGTGGGCTAATGGTTACATTGCAAAGGGTATCTGATACAGGCAATACGACTAGATGAACGCTTGCTCGATCACATGCCATTGGCGTACCATTGTCGCAGATCTCATAAATGAAATTGTCTGGACCATTATAGTCTTCATTTGGTAGATAGCTGAAATCTCCGTTTTGTTGTAGGGTAATCGTCCCATTTATAGGAGATACAATTGGAGCAATATTTAGGATAATATCATCGCCTTCTGGATCACTATCATTTGCTAAGAGATTCCCTTGGATGAGCTGATCTTCTAGTCCAGAAGCTGCATCATCGATCGCAAAAATAGTATTGCCAAAATTTGGTAATATTTCAATCTCTACAAATACAGTATCGCATAAATCGGGCGCGCCTGCAT
>CALJIY010000555.1 GCA_937973945.1 uncultured Saprospiraceae bacterium
ACCTTAGAACCTACTACCCAATTATTAAAAAATAGTAATACGGTTGTACTAAACGGTAGGCCCGTTAAACAAGATTTAGAAGAAGCATTAGGCATACCCATTATCATGGCCAATGATGCTAATTGCTTTGCTATTGCAGAAACTAAAATGGGTATTGTCAATGATACTTTACCTGGAGCACAGGTAGTCTTTGGCGCTATCTTGGGAACGGGTGTTGGTGGTGGAGTCGTTATCAATGGAAAAGTGCTGAACGGCAAACATGGCATTGGTGGAGAATGGGGACATAATTTTTTAGATGATTCTGGTGGTACTTGCTATTGCGGGTCTACTGGATGTGTTGAAAATATTATTTCAGGAATTGCGTTAGAAAAATATTATCAAGGTATTGTAGGTGTCCGAAAACCGCTGAAAGAAATTGTTCGACTGCACGAGGAAGGTGCTGATGAAGTGGCCACCTTGACTGTTAATAGATTAATTACTTTTTTTGGTAAAGCTATGGCGACAATCATTAATACACTAGACCCTGATGCAGTAGTACTTGGTGGTGGTGTAGGTAATGTTGATTTACTATACACAGAAGGAGTTACCGCAGTAGAAAAGAATATTTTCAACCATCGTTTAGATACGCCTTTTTTGAAGCCTAAGTTAGGGGATAGTGCAGGGGTGTTTGGAGCAGCTTTTTTGTGAAATTCCAAATTTCAAATCCCAAATTCCAAAACTACACGCATTGGAATTTGAGATTTGAGATTTGTTATTTGTTATTTAAGAATCCGACTTAGGACTCCCATCATTCTTCCCTTCATAGCCTTCTTGATCCTGTAGGAACGCCAATTGAGTTCTATACGCTTCTTGGTCGTCATAATTCAAAGCTACTGTAAATACATCCTCTACATGTGCCGTTTGGTAAATGATATCGCCACTGTAGTCAATAATAGAGGTATGCCCCGCATAACTAAAATCATTCCCATCCGTCCCTACTCTATTGACTCCGATAGTATAAGCCTGATTCTCTATTGCTCTAGCTTGTAATAATGTTTTCCAATGATTGGCTCTTGTAGCAGGCCAACTTGCCGTATAAAGCAATAAATCATAGCCAATATTGTTTCTTGCCCACATGGGGAAACGCAGATCATAACAGATTAAAGGACATATTTTCCAGCCCTTCCACTCTACTAATACTCTTTTAGTACCTCGCTCATAAAATTCATGCTCTTTAGCCTTCGTAAAGAGATACCGCTTATTATATAGGCCAAATTTGCCATTTGGCTGCATCCATATCAAGCGATTGTAGTACTTATTGTCTTCTTTTATAATAAAACTTCCTGTTATCACGGCCCCTACATCAGTGGCGTGCTTATACATCCATTGGAATGTCTTGCCTGTGGGTGCTTCTGCCAAGGTTGCACAATTATTCGTAAACCCCGTAGAAAACATTTCAGGAAGGATAATAATATCTGTTTTATCTTTTAATGCTAGAATTTTAGGGCTAAAAGCGGCCAGATTGGCGTCAATATCTTCCCATTTCAAGTCGGATTGGATCGTCGATACTCTTAATGTGTCCATTAAATTAAAATCTGAATTATAAAAAAGAAATAAACATTGAGGTGCTGTAAGTCACAAAAATACTTGTTGCATTGCATCCCATCAAGAGAGTTTTCACAAGGTATACGCATACACATTGACAATTAATTAATAAATAACGACTTTTGCACCTTTTCAAAGGCGAAATAGTAGAATACGGTACTCTTAACTTTTATTTTTTAATAAATTTTGATTGATAACGTAAAAGCTTACTATCTAATTTAAAATACGAGGCATGGCACAAGATGATCAATTTAAAAAATTAGTTTCTCACTGTAAAGAATATGGATTTATTTTCCAATCTAGTGAAATCTATGATGGCTTAAGCGCCACTTATGATTATGGACCATATGGTGTAGAATTAAAAAATAACATTAAGCAATACTGGTGGAAATCAATGGTCAACATGCACGAGAATATCGTGGGTTTGGATGCCGCTATTTTTATGCACCCTAAGACCTGGAAAGCCTCTGGTCACGTAGATGCGTTTAATGATCCGATGTTGGATAATAAAGACTCTAAGAAAAGATACCGTGCAGATCAGTTGTTAGAGGGCTACATGGAAAAACTAGAGCAAAAAATCGACAAGGAAGTAAAAAAAGCGAAAAAGCGTTTTGGGGATGCCTTTAATGAAGCTGAATTTAGATCGACCAATCCAAGAGTTCTAGCGAATGCAGAAAAGCATGAAACGGTCAGAGTGGAATTAGCGACTGCCATGACGAATGGGGATATGGAAGCTTTGGGCGCATTGATTGAAAAATACGAAATTAAATGTGAGGTGAGTGGTACGGCTAATTGGACAGAAGTTCGTCAGTTTAATTTGATGTTCTCTACGCAACTAGGAAGTATTGCTGGCGAAGAAGGTAAATTGTATTTACGTCCAGAAACAGCACAAGGTATTTTTGTCAATTTCTTAAATGTACAAAAATCTACTCGTCAAAAATTACCATTTGGTATCGCACAGATCGGTAAGGCGTTTAGAAATGAGATTGTAGCACGGCAGTTTATTTTCCGTATGCGGGAATTTGAACAAATGGAAATGCAGTTTTTCATTAAGCCGGGTACGCAAAAAGAATGGTACGATTACTGGAAAACAAAACGACTAGACTGGCATAAAGCTTTAGGAACTTCTCCAGATAAATTACGATACCACGACCACGATAACTTAGCGCATTACGCAGATGCAGCAGTAGATATTGAGTTTGAATTTCCATTTGGCTTTAGAGAATTAGAAGGTATTCACTCTCGTACAGATTTCGACTTAACTGCACATCAAGAATTGTCTGGCAAGAAGATGCAATACTTCGATCCAGTTACTCAAGAAAGTTATGTACCATTTGTTGTAGAAACGTCTATCGGTTGCGATAGAATGTTCCTAGCAATGATGGCCAATGCCTTACAAGAGGAAACGGTTCCAGATGCGAAAGGAAATGATTCTACTAGAACGGTATTGAAATTACATCCTGCTTTAGCCCCTGTCAAATGCGCCGTATTACCATTGGTTAAAAACAAGGAAGTATTGACGGATAAAGCTAGAGAAGTCTATAAAAAACTAACTGCTTCTTTCAATTGTCAGTATGATGAGAAAGATGCGATTGGTCGTCGGTACCGTCGTCAAGATGCAATCGGTACGCCTTATTGTGTGACGGTTGATTTTGAATCGTTAGATGATAATATGGTAACCATTAGAGAAAGAGATTCGCTGAAACAAGAGCGAGTGCCTATTGATAAGGTGCGAAGTATTGTTTTAGAAGGAATTGATATGGGTTCTTTGTTTTCTTAAGAACCTTTTTCCTTAAAATTTAAGAAGGCTTGTTGGTGATACCGACAAGCCTTATTTTTTTGATTTAAAGATTCTGTCCCGCATAATACCCCGTATCCACATCCTTGAGCATTTTTACAATATAAGTCACTTGTCCTACATGATACGAAAAATGCTCCACCACATGCACCAAAATACTTAGCCCACTTTCCTGATAAATCTGTACCTCCCGCTTTTTGATTAAATCCTCAGCAGTCACTTCGTTCAATACAGCTTCCACATCCTTTTTCAAAACAGATAGTAAATCTAGTAATTTTTCTAGAGGGATGGGTCCTTGTTCATCGAATTCTTTTTGTCGTTCCCGTATATCCTTATGCCCACCCAAGCCTGCAATGACCCATTGTCGGATATTACCACATAAATGCAAACTAATGTTGCCAACACTATTAGAATTAGCATTCGGTCGATACCAGATTTCTTTTTCTGTTAAGGTGTGTAAACATTGTTCTAAGCGAGGAAAACATTCCGTAAATAATCGACGCTTAATTTCTTCTATAAAGACTTCTGAGAATTGATTTGGATTGTGTTCCATATTAACTTAATTTACAAATGAATTTAGTGTTTTATTTTTTTATTTGAAAGTCAATCTAAATGAAAAAATTATCAAAACCACTAATCATAGGTGTATGTTCTTTTTTCATTGAAAAAAAAGAACCAAAAATTCTAGTCCAAAAAAACTCCCTCCGGTCAAACAGTTTTTGGACTAGCTAACCCGCCTAGATGTTGACCCACAACATAGAGAACATCACTTACAAAGTCGATTCTTAATTTAATTATAGTTAAAAAAGAATAAATGAGAGGAGATATTCCTTCTAAGAAAAAGATACCCTTTACGATAAAAGATCCATTTCTTCAATATTTAAAAAAAGTAGGTCGAGTTATTGAACTGCCTATCCAATACGATGATTTGACGCGGATGACTACCTCTGTTGCCTTATTAGATGCAGAAGGGAATGATACCTTATGGGAAACGGCCTATTATACACCTTCTGATACTAGAGAGTTAAATTCGGCACTCACTCAAATTTATGCTTTTTTAAAAACAGATGGGGATTTAGGGGTGTTAGAACATCTAAAAGTAGCTAGAATTGATTATTGTACCTTCGGTAATACTAAACCATTTAGGGTCCGAATTATTAATGGATTGAATGATAACTACGATCATTTTTATGTAAAAAAGGCAGATGCTTCTCGCTTATACGGCTTAGAGTTAGAAGATTTATTATCTCCGAATAAAATTACTTATCTAATGGATGGTGCTACCCTCATTGAGGAGCATGTTGCGGGTATTCCTGGGGATGATTTTATGGATAGAAATCTTGATGATACGCCCTTTAATAAAATCCGAATTGTCAAAGAGTTTATAAAATTCAATGAGCGGTGTTTTGTGCGCTTACTAGGCGATATGCGGGCTTATAACTATGTAGTGGATATTACACCTGATATAGAAGGTTCACAGTTTAGAATTAGGGCTATTGATTTTGACCAGCAATCCTATGAAGGGCGGAAAAGTTTTTATTTGCCCCAGTATTTCAAAGAAAATAATCCGATTATCTTTTTAGGGATGGGACATATGTCGCCTAGAACAATGACGCAATATCAATTAGAAGAACGGAGTTTGATTGCGGCCAGAATTAAACGTTCCAGGAAAAGAATTGATCAGTTGATGCGGGTTATGGTTCAGGATACTATTTCTGATGATCGAAAGGTCAAGCAATTGAAAGAAGAATTAGCCTACCATCATAAAACCAATACGTTTTTAGACTGTAGTAATATGGGGGAGATTGTATTGAATAATATTCAGTTATTACTCGCAAAAGATTTTAAACAGAGTATTTTGATTAGTTAATTATTCAACCTTAATTTCATTAATCTCGATGTTCCAATAACTATCCATCCTAAAATAGTAAAAAGGATTCCATACAAGAAAAGAGCTAATAAACCATCTTTAGTAAAAAATATTTGAGTTAGAGAAGTTGTTTCATAGTCCATATAACCTAAAAAAGTAGAAATAGGAATAGAAATTAAAAATATTTTTATGGTCAGCTTTAGATTATTCATTGCCATTTATTTTGATTGATACCCAAACAAGTTATTACTAATTAGTAAAAAAATCAAACGGGGATCTATTAAGCTGTTCACACCAAATCCTCGTCTCGATAATTCTTACGTCGCACAGGAGGAGGCTGATCCAAATCTAAATGCTCATCTATATCTAATTCGTCGTCTAAGGGTGTATTCCATTTTCGATCCTTCCGTTGCATCCGACGAACCTCTTTCTCAATTTCTTTTTCTTCCCATTCGTCTTCCGCTTCCATTCCGGGAAACCCATGTGCTTCAACATAATGTGCAAACAAACCGATGCCCCAAAAAAAAGCGACGATTCCCAGCACTCTACGCATAGGGGGCATGACAAAACTCATCATAAACAACATGGCCATCGTCGATAAATACGACTGCAAATGCTTATTGAATTTTTTCTTTTTGGCTACTTTCTTTTTGGCCTTATCGTAGTAATTCATGTTCTGTAAGATAATTTAATGCTAAAAAACCAGTACCTACATTAGTAAACGAATCATCTGCTGTATTTGTTAAAAGATCTTGGAATTTTTCGATAGGGAGGGTATAAATTTCTATAAATTCGGTTGAATCTAAGGTTTGCTTGCTTACTTTTTCACAATCTAGTGCCAGGACGCTGATCTGTCGATCTACTCTATAGGCCATCCTAAATTCTTTCAGTAGTACGATTTTCTTTGCGATATATCCTGTTTCCTCTTCTAATTCCCTCGCTGCTGCTGCTATTACGGACTCTCCTTCGTCTATCGCTCCTTCTGGAAAACTGACTAATATTCTTTCTGGTCCTGGTCGATATTGTCGGACCAATATGGCTTCTGCATCTCTAGTAAAGGCAGCTATCGTTACAAAATCACCGCCTTTGAGCGTATCAAAAGTAGCCTCTTTATTATCTGGTAGTATAAACGTCTTTTGAATAATTTGCCGCCAGCCTTTGAAAGCTACTACCTCTTTTACTTTTCTCCAATTCATTTTCGCATTATCCTCCCACCGTGATTTTTGCATCTTCTTTATTTAATTCCATCGTCGCAATATAATCTCTTTCTGGAGAATCCTTTTTTTCTTGAAAATTAAATAGAGCTTGTATGCCACTATCGTCCATAATCTGACCGTGGATGACTTCTAAGATGGGCGTATTCATACCCGTTGCATCCGCTAACTCTCGTAAGGCTTCTCTAGACTTATTCCCTTTCATGAGGTCAAATATAGATCGAATACCTACCGCTCGTAATCTGCCCATATCTTCCTTTGCATAGCAGACTAATTTGGCTTGTCCAATCCAATCTAATAATTGACGCGCATCAAAAGGGGTCTCTGCAATCAATTGCGTAAGGCTAGCTGTTGCTAAGTTTTGTGCATTATCAATTCCGATTTCCTCTAAGCGTTCTTTATGATAAATACTAATTCCTTCTATATTATAAAGCGATAGAGACTTATCAGTTACACTATCATTCGATACAAATTCTTGATATCTTCTTATGATATAATTCAGAATTCGTTGTGGAAAAATCCCTGCCAATAATGCGATAGCAGGTAGTGATCCTTTTAGAGACAAGAAGTCTGCCGAGCTAGTTTCACTTCCTAATAAAAAGGAAAGGACCAAAGCTACTGCCGATGCTAAAATGATTCGAATACCTGAACTATAATAGACACTAGGTGGCAAATCATTTGCAATCAATCTACGGATAATATTTTGTGCGATATATACAAAACTCCCTAAAAATGCGTAGGACAATACAGATAAACTCTGATTCGCAATAGCCGCATTATTTTCATCTCCAAAAAAGGCACCTACCAGAAAAAAGTTTTCAGATATATCTCCTTGTACACCAAAGATAAAGACGGATATGGCCACCAAACAAATTAGAAAGGTAAAGCCTACGGGTAGAATATATTTACCAGGCGAATAACTATCTCGAACTTTTCGAGAAGTACTAATTCCCATTTCGGTAATAGATTTCTTGAAATCTTTTTCTTTCTGGGGCATCATTATTGAAAAGAAAGAAATGGCAGAAATAGGAATAAATCCTGCCACTATCGCCACTAAGGCAAAACGTATAAGAGGGGAAATGCTTATCCAATCCATGTGTAGTTTGTTTTTTTAGAGAAGTAGTTTAAGAATGTAGTTTACATTCTTAAACTACTTCATAGAACCCGAACCGTGAATTTAGGCATTTCTGCTGAGATTTCAAGGAAAACTTGCTTAAATAGAAGTCAGAGGTCAGATCGTTCTGCTTAGCTTACGCTAACGGAACCGTCAGATGTCAGACTTTATGATGTTGACAGGTTTCTTTTAAGTTCTGAGGATCGTCGAGATTTGTAATCTCGATGCTATACGATTATCGTACCGCATCGAAGTAACAAACTTTGACGATCCAAGTCTTGTTGGCAATCTGACAGCGCAGCGTTCTGACATCTGACAGTTCCGAAGTATTTCGGAACGTTCTGACATCTTAAAGAGAGTTACTCCTTCAACTTTTCATTATTAGCATGTCTATCTTTATCTCGATTCGTTTTCTTTTCAAGGTTTTTATTTAAGGCAGCCGTTAAATCAATGCCTGTTTGATTCGCTAAGCAAATCAATACAAATAATACATCTGCCATTTCATCACCTAAGTCGGCTTTGGCAGTAGCAGCTTGTTCCTTTTGTTTAAAAGATTGCTCCCCATAAATTCTGGCCATTAAGCGCGCTACTTCTCCGACTTCTTCCATTAAAACGGCCGTGTTCGTTAATTCATTATAATAGCGAATGCCGATGGTATTAATCCATTCATCTACGGTTGTTTGTGCTTCTTTTATGGTCATTTTTGTATTGGTATATTTGTATTTAAGAAGTAGGAAAAAATAACCTAAATATATGACCTTCGCTGATAAGATTCTAACATTCCATAAAACCCTACAATCCGATTGGAAAGTACCAAAAGGAGTAGAGATTTTATATCCATTTAATAATCCTGATACTTGGGCGGTTATGACTGCCTTTTTTCAAAAGTATTTTAGCGATCAAGAGCAGCGTACCCTTATTTTTGGAATTAACCCAGGTAGATTTGGAGGCGGCATTACGGGAACTCCTTTTACCGATCCTAAGATTTTGGAAAGTATTTGTGGTATTGAAAATCCATTTCATAAGCGCTCAGAATTGTCGGCCATTTTTGTTTATGAATTTATTGCTGCTTATGGTGGTCCAGACTTGTTTTATAAAGACTTTTATATCACTTCTATCTGTCCACTAGGTTTTGTAAAGGATGGAAAGAATTATAATTACTATGATGATAAGGCTTTACAAAAAGCCGTTGAACCTCATATCATCCATAATATTAGGACCAATATTAATTTTGGTTGTAATCAAAAGATAGCCTTCTGCATGGGGCAAGGAAAAAATTATAAATACTTTAACGCGCTGAATGACCGAGAAAAATTCTTTAAAAAAGTAATCCCCTTACCTCATCCTCGCTGGGTCATGCAGTATAGACGCAAGCGTATGGAGGAATTTGTAGGAACATTTGTGGAAGCCTTTCAGTCTGCCTTGTTATAAAGTTTAGAACAGAGAGCAGAGAAGCGAGAGCAGAGACGTATTTCGATTAGAAAACAACGAAATTTCGTCCTATTTTAAACGAAATCTATCTCTATTCTCTGCTCTCGCTTCTCTGTTCTTTAAAGTGTAGGCTTATCCTTATTTAAACTAAATTTATATTAGAAAGGGCATCCATGTAAATTGATATATTTGCAGCTTTAAATTTTAGCCACCTATTTCAAAGTTCTGATAAAGTGAATAAAGCCATTGCAACGTTCTTTACCTACTGTATATGTATAGGAGTTCTATATTCTCAAATAGGTGGTATAACCGCCTCTAAAATCAACTCCGTTAATCACGCTCCAATTGATGTAGGATTAGCAGAATTTGAGCCTTCCTACAGTTTTTCCAAATCAAGAAAGCAATGGGACCAGAAAGGAGATGTATCACCACTTTATTCTACTATTGACAGTATCGTGATTGATGCCTCTTTTAATCTTAGAATGGCTTATGCATTGACGAACGAGTTAGAGTTTGGCTGCAATTTAGGAGATGGCTATAGCAATTGGTCTGCAAAATATGCGGTGT
>CALJIY010000556.1 GCA_937973945.1 uncultured Saprospiraceae bacterium
TCCGTTCAAACAAATCAAAAGTAGTAGTTTACCTTTACATTTTATATTTTGTGCTTTTAAAAATAGAATTTAATATGCCAAGACCTTTTATTATCGGGATTACAGGTGGAAGTGGATCTGGAAAAACTACTTTTTTGAATGAAATCAAAAATCGATTTAGCCGGGAAGAGGTCTGTTTTATTTCGCAAGATGACTACTATATCCCTAGAGAGGAGCAATTTACAGATGCGCAGGGGATTAAAAACTTTGATTTACCTACAGCTATTGACAAAAAAGCTTTTAGAAAGGACATTGAAAAGCTAATAGCAGGGAAAAGTATTACAAAAGAAGAGTATGTATTTAATAATGAATTGAAAACGCCTAAAATGCTGACTTTTCATTCAGCACCAATTATTGTCGTGGAAGGCTTATTTGTATTTCATTATAAAAAGATCCAGCGATTGTTAGATTTAAAAATCTTCTTACACGCTAAGGAAAACTTGAAAGTCATCCGACGAATTAAAAGGGATCGGGTAGAGCGGAATTATCCCTTAGACGATGTATTATATCGATATGAAAATCATGTGCTTCCTAGTTTTGAAAAATATGTGGCACCTCATAGAGAAAGTGCAGATATTATCATTAATAATAATGAGCAAATGAATATGGGGATTCAGGTAATACTAGGGTTTATTCGACAAAAACTAACTGGGATGGCTAAGTAAAGTTATTTCCGAAATTCATAGAAATACTCCCCATCATAGCCATCATAGACCCCACCTAGTGTCATCACGCCTCTGCCCAATTGTAAACTTCGGATAATATCATCTACAGAAGTGATGTCATCATCATTCACATTGGTGATGATAAAGCCTAGTTCCATATTGGTATCTTGGATAACACTGTTTTTATAAATACTTTTAACATAGACGCCTTTAATAGCTAGACGTTTTTCTTCTGCCCTAGTGAGATTTCTGACCTCAAACCCTAAATCTTCTAGGATTTTACCTTTTCTAGCATTCACTAGCTCTGTCGTATTTCCTCTATTTTTTAATATAACGGTTGCGACTTGTTTTTCAGCCTTTCTATAAAATTCTACTTCAATCGAATTGCCTGGTCGGAATCTGGCAATTTGCTCTTGCAATTCTGGAAGTGTTTTAATTTTAACATTATTAATACCGATAATGACATCGTCTACTTCTAAGCCTGCATCTTTTGCACCGCTTTTAGGATGTATATCTGTAATATGGACGCCCTCTACATTTTCTAATTTTAATCTTTTGGCAGTCTTGACGTCCACTGCATCAATCCCAACTCCCAAAATACCTCTTTGAACAATTCCAAAATCTCTAAGATCTCGAATTATTTTTCTAGCTAAATTGGAAGGAATAGCAAAAGAATACCCTTCGTATTTTCCAGAACGTGTAATAATGGCGGTATTGATACCTACTAATTCTCCATTTGTATTAACTAATGCACCGCCACTATTACCAGGATTAACCGCTGCATCTGTCTGAATAAAGGACTCGATAGAATACTTATTGTCTTTTAAAATATCAATATTTCTACCTTTTGCACTCACAATACCGGCCGTAACGGTGGATTCTAGATTAAATGGATTTCCTACTGCTAAAACCCATTCTCCAATATTTAAAGAGTCTGAATTACCAAAGACCAGATATTCAAAATCGCTACCTATTATTTTTAATAAGGCTAAATCTGTTGAAGGATCAGAGCCGATCAATTTTGCGTCATATTCTCGATGATCTGCAAGCGTCACTTTAAAGGACTTTCCTTCTTCTATTACATGATTATTCGTAACGATGTAGCCATCTGGAGAAATTAATACACCAGATCCTGAGGAAGCATTTAAACTTTCCCAGAAATAATCACCGCCTTGTGAAGATTTAATATTCACTACTCCTGGAGTGGCTTTTTTTGCACCAACTATAAAATTAGTGGGAGAAGAAGAGGTAAAGTTTCGTTGAATATGCCCTGCTAATAGCTCGTCTGTATAATTGGTATATACGGCAGGGGAGGGGGCTTGAATGATGACTTCTTTGGGCTTTTCTAATGCACGATATATTCCAACTGTAAAGATAGAGCTCAGAAGTGCTGTAATAATAATGACCCAAATTGTTCTCATACACCGTTTTTAATATATTTTGTATATTAATAAAAACTAATATTAAACCCTAAAGTTCTATATAATTAACGTTTTTTGAAATATTAAATTATTAAACTTGATTATTCTTCGCTCGTTTCATTAATCCAACAAATCTTTATTGTACAGAGAGATTATGTCTCCTTTTGTCAAAAGTATACAAATCAACAGGAAAATGTCTCTTGATTCTTACTGCTATAGCTTTAGTAATAGCTGATATTTTTGGGCAGATAAGTGATAGAAAATGGCAAAAAGCTTGATATTTTAGCTGCTACTACTATTCTCTCTCGATAATGAGTCTATGTACCAAACTTTGGGATTAAGGTTCTTCCTAGATTATGTACTTTTGTATGAAGTTGTTTAAAAATGCCCCTCATTCTCAAACAACTTCTATATACTAGATCCATTTTTTTACATAAAAAGAAGACTTGACAGAAGAAAGATTAGCAAAATTCAGACAGGCTACGACAAGACGCCAAAATAATTTAACGGTTATATTGGAAAATGTGCACGATCACCATAATATTAGTGCCGTACTGCGTTCTTGTGATTCCGTTGGGATCAAAGAGATTTTCGTTTTGTATACGCAAGCAAACTTAGACCTGACCCACCTTAAATTGAATAAACAAACTTCCTCTGGGGCTAGGCGATGGGTGGATGTCAACTTCTATACAGATGTGGAGGCTTGTTTTGAGCATGTGCGAAAAAACTATGATAAAATCTATAGCACTCATTTAGACGAAGAACCCACCTCTTTATATAGTTTAGATCTGACGTACTCTGTTGCTTTATTGTTTGGAAACGAACATGATGGGGTAAGTGAGGCAGCATTAAAACACTCTGATGGTAACTTCATCATTCCCCAAATGGGATTAGTTCAAAGTTTGAATATCTCTGTCGCTTGTGCCGTTACTATCTACGAAGCTTTAAGACAAAGAGATTTGAAAGGAATGTATACTGAAAATGTTCCAATGACTGCTATAGAGCAGCAAGCACTATATGAATCTTTCGTTGATCGGCAGTTGAATAGAAAAAAAGGAAATATTGCTATTAAAATAAAATAGTTAGCCGATAAAAAAAGGAGCCAATCCTGAGAGGTTATATTGTTTTTGTACTAATATTTTTTAACTTAGATAGAAACTCTTTTGGATATTCTTTTCCTTAGAAAGCAAGTGCTTATACATGAATTAAGGAATTTTGATAATATATATGGTTTAATTCTTAATGTAGGGCGAAAAAAAATATTTGATAGTACTTTAGGCACATTATTTATGTAAAAAAAAATATATAGTTACTTAGAAACTAAGCGTATAAAATAATATTCAAGCTTGATATTTTTTTTTGTCCAAGATATCTCCATTACGTGATTTTAGATAAGTCTTGATTCTAGTGCTTAATTCGCTTACTTTTGTTCTAGTTGAATGATATAAAATATTGTTTTTAAGTATCAACTTTATCCAAAATAGACTTCCATAGCAACGAAGAATATTAGAAATAAAATCCTTCGTTCCCATCAGACTCCTGGTCAATTCCAAAATTTCAATTTCTAAATCTCCAAAACACAAAAAATACTCCTATCATGAGGCAACTTAAGATTACCAAATCTATTACAAATCGTGAGAGCCAATCTTTAGAAAAGTATTTACAAGAAATTGGGAAAGTCGATTTATTAACTCCTGAAGAGGAAGTAGAATTAGCGAAGAAGATAAAACAAGGAGATCAAGCTGCCTTAGAAAAATTAACTAAAGCTAATCTCAGATTCGTCGTATCTGTTGCAAAACAATATCAAAATCAAGGACTTTCCTTAAGTGATTTAATTAATGAAGGAAATTTAGGTTTGATTAAAGCAGCACAGCGATTTGATGAAACTAGAGGCTTTAAATTTATTTCCTATGCAGTATGGTGGATTCGACAATCCATTCTTCAAGCACTTGCTGAACAATCAAGAATTGTAAGATTACCACTAAACAAAGTGGGATCTTTAAACAAAATTAATAAAGCTTTTTCAGAATTAGAGCAATCTTTTGAAAGAGAACCATCTGCTGACGAATTAGCGGAATTGTTAGAAATTCCTACAGAAGAAGTCCAAACTACTTTAGGGGTAGCGGCGAGGCATGTATCTATGGATGCACCTTTTGCAGATGGAGAGGACAATTCGCTTTTAGATGTTCTAGAAAATAGAACTACTGGAAAAACAGATCAAGAATTAGAATACAAACAATCTCTACGAAACGAAATTGAACGTTCTTTGAGTACACTGACCGATCGTCAATGTGAAGTGATTAAGTTTTATTTCGGAATCGGAATAGAACACCCAATGTCACTGGAGGATATTGGTGAACGATTCGGTTTGACTAGAGAAAGGGTAAGACAAATAAAAGACAAGGCTATTAATAAATTACGCTCAACCTCAAGAAGTAAATTATTAAAAAACTATTTAGGAGCTTAGAGTTTCCTATATCCAACAAAAAAGGGGCAACTGCACTAGCGGTTGTCCCTTATTTTTTATAGAGGTCAGAAGTCAGATCGCTCCTGCGTCGCTGTCAGGGGTCAGATTTATGACGTTGACTATACGACTTTGAAACACTATATATTATGATTAGGAGTCAATATCATAAATCTGACATCTGACAGTTCCGTTAGCGCAAGCTAACCAGAAGGGTCTGACATCTGACTTCTCTTCTATTATCCGTGCTTCTTACCAAAATCATTCATCACATCTACCAATACCTGTACACTAGACTTCGGCATCGCATTGTAAATAGATGCCCTAAAGCCACCAACAGATCGGTGTCCTTTTATACCCACACATCCAGCAGCAGCGCAAGCCTCTAAAAATTTATCTTGTAATGTATCCTCTTTTAATAAGAAGGTAACATTCATTAAAGAACGATCTTCTTTTGCAGCAGCGCCTTCAAATAATGGATTACTATCAATCTCATTATATAATATACCTGCTTTTTCTTTGTTCTTTTTTTCCATAGCTGCTACACCACCATTCTCTTTCAACCAACGCATGGTCAGCATAGAAACATAAATAGGGAAAGCAGGAGGCGTATTAAAGGTAGATTCCTTTTTGATATGCGTATTATAATCTAGCATGGTAGGAATTACGCGATCTACTTTATTTAATAAGTCTTTTCTTATGATAACTAGTGTAACACCAGCTGGGCCTAAATTTTTCTGAGCACCAGCGTAGATCACACCAAATTTCTTGATATCCAATGGACGACTGAATATATCAGAAGACATATCACAGATGATAGGCGCCTTTGTTTTTGGAAACTCTTGTAGTTGTGTCCCGAAAATGGTGTTGTTACTAGTTAGGTGTAAATAAGTAGCGTCAGAAGGTACGGTGTAATCTTTAGGGATATAAGCGTAATTCTTATCCTTAGAGGAGGCTAGTACACTGACACCACCAAAAGATCTTGCTTCTTTTAAGGCTTTAGTAGACCACGCGCCTGTATCCACATAGCAGGCATTACCATCTGATGGTAATAAATTCATGGCAGTCATATAAAATTGAGAACTAGCACCACCTGTTAGGAATAAAGCTTCATAGCCTTCTGGCAATCCAAGTAGTTCTTTAGTAGAACTGATGATCTCTTCCATTACAGCCGCAAATTCCTTACTTCTATGAGAAATCTCTAATATAGAGAGTCCAGAACCACCAAATTCTTTAGCAGCTTCACTAGCTTGTTGCATTACTGTCTGTGGCAGGATTGCAGGACCTGCATAAAAATTATGTTTTTTCATTAAGGTATATTTATAAAACAGTTTAGGAACTAGTATATACTATACATTCTCCTTGTTGTAATTATGTTCAATTTAAAAGAAGGCACAAAAGTAAATTATTTGTATATGGGATGCTATAGGATTATTATATTATCCTAACACATACCTTAATATATACTAGGCATATTGTAATGCAGTTACATTTCGATATTTACAAATTGATTCTAAAACCCTAATAAGGTTTGGTTGTGAAGCTGTTACAGTAGGTACTTGTGGATTACACACCAAATTTACAATTTATCACTAAAATAAAGACGGTTAAATACAATACATAATACCTTCAAAACTTGTCTTTAAAATATATTAATAAAATTTTTAAATTATTATTCAAAATAAGCTTGACATAAAGAATGATAAGTTATATCTTTGCGCTCGCTTAGAAAGGGAGATGATTTAAATAAAAAGTTAAATGAAACTTTTTTAAATTATTTTCACTCAAGTCTTGATTTTTTAAATAAAGCTTGTATCTTTGCAATCCGATTTGAAAAAATCGATTATTAATTTGAAGAAATTAAGTGATTTATAATAAGATTTTTAAGTCCCTTTGATTAGTGGAAACTGAAAATATTATTCGCTAAACACTTTAATTAAGATAAACTACTTTCGAGTAGTTCATAAAAAGTTCCTTGACAAGGTTGGAAGAAAATTTTTAGCACTTTTAAAAAGTTGTATTATTAACTGAGTTTAATCTTGGTGAATTAATATGATTTTCGAGCAGCGTAAATTGAATTGACAAAATAAGAACTTGGTTCTTTAGTATTAGTTATTAATAGATAACAGAATTCTGGAGTAATCAGGACACAAACTTTACAATGGAGAGTTTGATCCTGGCTCAGGATGAACGCTAGCGGGAGGCTTAATACATGCAAGTCGAACGGTAACAGCAGTGTTTACATTGGCTGACGAGTGGCG
>CALJIY010000557.1 GCA_937973945.1 uncultured Saprospiraceae bacterium
GAGTGGTGCATACATAGGAATCTCAATATCCTCTATCTTAAAGAAAGGCCGATACTCAGCAGTAAACCAATTGACAGGTGTTGGTTTGACCACATTAAATTGGTGTTCTACAGAACCTCCGCAATCATCCAAAGCTATTTCAGTAATGGCATTGATGTCTTCTGGACAAAACGTATAGAAAGGGGTATTTTCCCTACAATTAGATAGACCAAGTAAACAATCGGAATCAAATTCATCTAAAAAATTACCTGTAGCCACATTGATAATCTGTGGATCACGAATGGTGAAATCAGGATCGGCAATTTTATTAGCAGCAGTTTTTACATTTTTTGTTAAGGGCAGTAACCACTTCATATAGATGGTGTCCCCAATTTCAATATTGAAAGCGGCTTTTATTTGATCGAGGCAATCTACCTCTTCCCAGCTACTTGTTTCTGTTCCCCTACAATCTTCTAACTTATTGAAGTTTCTAAAATAAACACCAAATAAATTACCATCATGGTTTTCATAAGTACTATTACACATTGGTGTATTATAGGTAACATCACTCCAAGGTGTTTTTCCAGCATAGGCAAAAAAACCAGTAGATCCACCAGTATCAGGATTATCTAGACATTCTGAGAAACTGCTTATGTCCATAGGTACTCTTGATGTGGCTCCTTGTTTGACAAAATCCAGACCTAATAATTCGGTACCTCTAGCGTCAATCATCAATTCTGTTTCATCATTTCCTCCCCAGCCATTATAGCCTATGTTTGTAATGTTTGCTACAAAATACCATTGATATAATTCCCCTACAGACTCAGGAGTATTGAAAGTCATCCAGCCTTCATAATACATCGTATCGCAAGGCAAGAATCGAGTACGATCTTCTACGGGTACATCTTCTAGAGCCACTTTTTGGGTCATGGTTTCATCCGTATATCCCAAGTTCCATCTTCTTACAGTTGCACCACTTTGAATATCACAAGTACAACTACAGTTGGAAGGATCACTTCTGAAAAGCGCAACATCACAAGCCTTTACTGTTTGACAAGTACAAGTTCCAGTATTACATGTTTCAATCACTTGATGGGTTCCATTCATATAAATAGCTGGCGTACAACTCGCAGAGTCCGCTTCGATTTGATAAATATAACAGACTTCATCTCCTACATTTAATTCTCCAATAGGCAGTGTTAATAATCTTTCTGCAATAGAAATAGTAGTAAAAGTACCGTTGACTCCTGTTTGTGTGGTCACCCCATTTACCGTCATTTCTCCTGAGTTGGGCACAAAAACGATATCATTAACCAACAAAGGATTTCCATCAAATAGTACCTGTAATTCATTTGTGGTACTGGCATCTGCGCAAGGGGCTATGTTTTCTCTTTCGTAGATATAACAAAACTCGACCGTTTTGACTTTAGCAGCTAAGGGAGAACAGTTGGCTCCTGAGGTTCTGGTCGCCCCGAAATTATAAGCATAATAATTGTTATTGACTAAATCTTGATTTTTCAATTCTACATAGGTGGCTCCATTGGTGATACTGAAATCTTCTACGGCTGGTTCATAGGTAAAGCTTTGCCCACAATCCCGTTTAGCCCGCAAATAAAATTGACCAAAAGAGCAATCAATACTACTACAAGCAATGCTGCCTATGTCAGGGGGTAAGGCACATTGAAAATCTAATTCCACTCGAATGGTCATCATTTGTCCGCCTGGTAAATCATCAAAAAAACCATCTCCATCTGCATCGGTAATCCCTGTGTCATTGCCATCTGGATCAATCGTTAAAGTGGTCAAATCAATATTTAGATCGCCCTCTACCCAAGAATAATTGGATGGGTCGATTGCTGCACCACCAATCGTTACCCGACTTATATCTAATGCCGACTGATCGCAGGTTTCAAAACCAAAAGATACATCGGTAAAAATACCGCCAGCTGAATCGGTAACACTACTTTGTAAAGTCATTTCCATAATAGCTGGTGCGCCACAAACTCCCGGTATTTGAACTAAGTCAGAGGTAGCGATAGGGATGGGTTGATCTGTCGGGCGTATTCTTATTTCACTGTTATCAAAGATCGTTTGACAAGTATCTCCGTGACAATAATAATTTGCTTTATAAGTAATAAATTGAGTATTCACTTCGGGACATTCATCCACTTGCATACAAACAGTCAATGTTAGAATTTCAGATTCATTAAATAATGTGTCAGATGGATTCGGATTGCTGTTTTGCAGATAAAACTGATTTGAAATAATGGTCGTTAGGGTAGAGTCACCTGCATTATAGGTATAGGGTATAGGGGTTCCGTTAGCTGAAAAGCTGGTTAATTGTACTTCATTTGTAAAATCTACATTACAAATAGAAAAGGAGACGGAATCTAGATAGGCATCAATCCCATCTTGGGAAATCTGAATATTGGTACAAATTTCTGTACCTAAAGAATTAATCGTTGTATTAGGCGCACTTCTGAAATTAAGCACTGGTTTTTTGATTGTGGAGTTGTAGGTCCGTAATGGATGTACATCCTGTCGACAGCGTTGAAAATTACCTAATGTATCTTCATAAATGAAATCAAAATCTAAATCCACCATATACTCAAAGGCATTTACATTTGCATCGCAAGTTGCTTCGACACCAATGTAGCCGATATAGACCCCATTCGTAATGCCTTCTAATAAAAATTTTGGAGCGGATGGATCGGGACTCAAATTAGAAATAGTACCACTTCCATAATGCGTGGATTCAAACCCAGCATATTGCATACCTGGTAAGAAGGTAACTGACATTTGTGTCCCAGATATATTACCTGGTTCTTCAATAAATATTAAGAAGGCTAAGGTATCTGGAGCACCACATATCACCAATTCATCTGTTGCTGCAAATCCAGGGATGCCTAATAATTCTACCACCTGCATTTCTGGGCATGGACCGATAGGAGGGGGCATTGCGATTTTATTTTGTTTATGAGCTGCTTGGTTTTTTATATGTCGAACGAGGCTAGTGCGGACTTCAAATAGTTCTTGCTGTAGGGATGATTCCTGCTGGCAATCTGCAGTTGCTAAAGCATCCTGTAACTGAGTCAATTGTGCTAACTGTACATTAACATCAAAATTATTTTCCTTAATCGGGTCCATATTATCGGAACTAGCAAATACCGTATTGACTAGTAGAATGAATATTAAAAATCCAAGATATTTAAGTAGCTTATTTTCCATGGGTTATAATGCTGATCAGTCATCCTTTTCTAGGATTAACTTTCATATACTTGCAAAGGCAATCTGCTGGGCATCAAAGATTTTTAAATAACTTCTATCACAGGGATTGTATTACCTCTCGAACGTATCGAGAGATTATTTATAAGTGTGGTGAGTCATAATTGAATAAACAATGATGTACTGATGTCGAATAAAAGAGGCTTATATGATTCTCAATAGAAGTGGAATGGGGAAATTTTCCTAAATGTAGCCTAATTTTAATTCTTAATATTTTGGAATTTTGTGTATTTGTGACAGGATAATTGTGACAGGAAGTTTGTCTGGAAAAATTGCAGGAAAGTTATCTTTGAGGTAAGAAATAAATCTATTTTAAAAAAGTCTCTTGCATCTACTACACTTTTGAACATACGGAATAGAGAAAGAGGGCACAGAGTAGAGACAGTTGTCGGTCGAGAATGATGAAATTTCGTTGTTTGCAAATGAATAAAGTCTCTATTCTCGCTACTCTGATCTCTATTCTTTGCCTAGCACTTATTTGGCATCAATAGCTCGTCGTATTTCTAAATAACGTGCCTTATTAATTGGATAAAAAAGAATAAAGAAAATACCAAAACAATAAATGAACAAGGTCAATGGTCCACCCACTAATCCTAAACCTCGAATTGCTTCCGCAGGGACTTCGGCTACTGTTGCTTGTTTTGGGAAGGCGATGTAGTTTAAGAGAACACCGGCAATCACATAACCTAAACCTACGGTGCATTTATAAGCAAAGGATAATGCGGCAAAAAACATCCCCTCTTGGCGCTTACCTGTATGTAGTTCGTACTCATCTACGACATCTGCCATCATGGAACTGGAGATGCTCATCGAAACGAATATGAATAAATAGGCTACGAGCATGGCCAAAATATATAGGGGTAACAAGAGTGGCGCATCATTTTCTGGAAACCACCCTAATAAGCGCAGATTGAAAGGTAGACTAAAGAAGAAACCGAATAATAGGGTACTCCATATGATGGTCGGTTTTTTATCTAATTTTTTACCTAAGTAAGGTGCCAAGAACAAGGCAATCACTCCACCCAGAAAAGAGCCAATGGGCATTGCGGCTAATTCTCTTTCCGATAAACCAAAAAAATAGGTCGTATAGTAAGTCGTAAAAACAGTCCCTACACCAATCCCAATATATACCCACATGATATAGGCGATCAAATTTTTAAAAGAAGCTAATTGAAAAGCTTGAGCGATACCTTGTCGGAATTGAGCAAAGGTTTGTCGCTGACTATTTACAGCACTTTTTGGTAAATTAGGAATGGTGTCTCTAGTACCCCAAGTACTAATCAATACTAAAAAAACAATCAATATACCACATAGCAAAGCAAATTTTGGGTAGGCGGCTGCATTAAATAAGCCATTGGCATTTTCTGCTGTTGGGGTGAAAAAAGTTAGTAAACCAAAGGTAATCACTAGGGGTGGGGCAATGGCTGCAAAAAAAACTCTATAGCTGGTAATGGAATTACGTTCCTCAAAATCGTCGCTAAGTTCTGCTCCTAACGACATGCCCGGTATCAAAAAAAAGGTCATGGATAAGCGAACCAGAATGGTGAATATGGTCATCCACCAAAACAAGCCTGTTTGACTTAAGCCTGTGGGAGGTAAAAAAAGTAACCAAATAAAAAAGCCAAAGGGTAGGGCAGAGGCAAACATAAAAGGATGTCGACGACCCCATTTTTTAGATTTCCAATTATCAGAAATGGCGCCAATGATTGGGTCAGAGATGGCATCAAAAGCTAGGGCAATTAATGTAGAGATTCCAGTTAAGGCTGCATCTAATCCTAGTATTTGCGAAAAGTAAAAGAATAGAAATAATTGGAAGAGGCCATCTTTTATACCTTGAGCTGCAAAGCCAAGGCCATACAAGGCTTTTGTTTTAGTTGTTAGCTTTTTCATTTTGTTTTGTCGATTGGGATTCTATTTAAGTAGAATTTTTAAACAACTTCTATATCTACTCTTAACCCATCGACAGTAATATAGTAATTTTTTTAGGATACCAAAAAGTACGTAGGAAGTAATAAGAAAACGAGCCTGATCCTAATGACATAGGATCAAGCTCATTTATTTTAAAACTAACTAACTTTTAAACATTTTATATCTATGTAATGGCTCTACTATTGGAATAGGAGATAGAGATAGCCGACGTTTAAAACCTAACCGAATCTAGTTATTTGCAAACGAAATCTGTCTCTATTCTCTCATCTCTGTTCTAATTCAATGCCCAGTACGGACTGTATTAAGGTACCAAAACGGCATCAATAACATGTACCACCCCATTATCCGTATGAATGTCCGCTACTGTTACTTGGGCATCATTGATGAATACGCCCTTGCTGTCAATACTAACCCTTACATTGTTACCCAATAAGGTACCAAATTGTTGACCATCTGAAAGACTACTAGAAACAGCTACCCCTGACACCACATGGTATAAAAGCACATCTGCTAGCGCACCCGTTGGATCAGCTACCAAAGCATTTACTACCTCCGCAGGTAAGGCTGCAAAAGCAGCATCTGTAGGCGCAAAAACGGTAAATGGCCCTGCACCAGCTAAAGCCCCGTCCAAGCCTGCAGCTATCACTAAACTTTCTAACTGTGTATGGTCTGGGCTATTCACAACCACCCCTAATACCGTTGTAGGAGCTGGAGGAACGATCACCGCATCCACCACATGCACCACACCATTGTCGGTATGAATATCCGCTACCGTTACCTGTGCATCATTGATGAAAACGCCACTGTCGTCAATCCTAACTGTTATATTACTGCCCAATAAGGTACCAAATTGTTGACCATCTGAAAGACTACTAGAAACGGCTACTCCTGACACCACATGGTATAACAGTACCTCTGCTAAGGCACCTGTTGGATCTGCCACTAAAGCATCCACTACTTCTGCTGGCAAGGCTGCAAAAGCAGCATCCGTAGGCGCAAAAACAGTAAAAGGACCATCTCCAGATAGGGCTCCGTCTAAGCCTGCAGCTATCACTAAACTTTCTAATTGCGTATGATCTGGACTATTTACTACGACATCTAAAACGGTAGTTGGTGCAGGAGGAACAATGACCGCATCTATGACGTGTACAATTCCGTTATCTGCTTTTATATCTACCACGCTTACTTGTATATCATTGATAAAAACACCATTGCCATTAACCGTAAAAGTAAGATTCTCTGTTGCTAAATTACCTATTACTAAACCATCGGAAATATTATCAGAAGAGGCTACACCTGATACAACATGATTCAACAATACATCCGTCAGTGCACCTTGAGGATCCGCCAATAAAGCATTTATTGTTGCTGGATCTATCAAGCCAAAAGCAGCATCGGTTGGTGCAAAAACAGTAAAGGGTCCTTCGCCAGCTAAGGCTCCATTTAAACCTGCTGCAATCACTGCCGTTTCCAATGTATTGTGATTGGGACTATTGACAACTACGTCTAAAACAGTTTGTGAAAATCCAATCAATGAGATAAACATTCCTAGTAGGGTAGATAAGAATAATTTTTTCATTTGTATAAATATTTTTCGTTTGATAAGTAATCAGAAAAGTAGTTGATCAAAAGCGCTATCTTTTCCGATTTAATTTAATTTAGGGGATTCCTAATTTGATAAATCATAATTGAATTCAAATACAAATCCCTAACAGCACTTCTTTTATTTTGTTTAACGATTTTGTGAAAAAGTTAAACAACAAATAAACGAAATTTAAAAATATTTTAGACAAGGAATCGTAGGATATGGCTTATTGCAGAATACTAAAAAGGTAATTAATAACCTTAATATAGCTTTTTAAAACTATTTTTTTGCTTTTCGTAAACGGTTTGGAAAGGGTGGGACTGAATGAGGAAAGGAGAGAATTAGAGTGATTTATTTTTTCGAGATCTAAATGTTAAAGTAGAAAAAAAGATTATATAGGAAGGAAAAATGTCTAACTAGCTTCAAAAAAAGAAGGGGAACAATTCGTATTGTTCCCCTTCTTTATAAAACAAATTAGTAAGTAATTTATACAAACTGTAGCTCAAGCAGAATGCTTGAGTTACGTATGTTTAGAATGAGAATCCTATTCTTGCATAATAATATGCACCACCAAAACCCATTTGTGTAGAGTCCCAGTAACCAGAGTTATCTGTGCTACCGTAATCTTGTTGAGTCGGGTAGGTATTTAAAATATTATTACCACCTAAAGTAAAGTTTATTTGATCGGATGCTTGTAGCGTCAAACTTAAATCAGCCGTCATTTTAGATTCGTAATCTACTCGCTCTCCTGCGAAACCGATGTAGCTTACTTTACCGAATTGGGTTAAGCCTAAGTTAGCGCCAAATTTGCCCGAATTATAATTTGCATTAAAGGCAAATTTACTAGCAGGGGCAGCATCTTCCAATAAAGAGCGACCTCTGTCTCCGAAGAAAGTTTGTTCGTCTAGATTATTATTTCTGATATTGGTTACTTCTAAGTTGTTTAAGTTACCCGCCAAAGAAACATTTAAAGAACCATTCGCTAAGTCTGTTCTATACGCCAATACAATGTCTAAACCTTGAGATTCAGTATCTACACCATTGGCAAAAAACTGTGCGGTAGAAACGCCGATACCCAAAGAAGTCGCATCAAAATTATTCGTAATAATGACTCTATCATCTACTCTAATAAAATAGCCATCAATGGTAGCAGAAAAAGCACCCGCCTTATAGGTAAAACCTAAACTGGCATTTAAAGATTCCTCTTCTTTCAAACTTTCAATACCAAAGCCTTTCGTTACAGGGCTATTGTTCGCAGATAAAAGAGATTCATTTAATTTAGCATCTACAAAAGAAGTAAAACGTAGATTATAATAAATCTGTGCTAGGGATGGTGCTCTAAATCCTGTAGAGATAGCGCCTCTTATAGACAGATTGTCATTCGCTTTCATTCTAGCGGCTAACTTCCAATTAAGCGTACTACCAAAATCTGAATAGTTCTCATATCTCAAAGCAGCACTTAATAAAAAGGCTTTAGAAATATCAAATTCCGCATCGCCATATAGCGCAAAATTAGAACGGCTTCTGTCTACTTCATTTGCAGGAGAATAACCTGGGAACCCTTGAGAACCTGCTGGACGTCCAGTAGATATTTGGTCAGGACCAGTAATCAATAAACCATCTACATCGTAGGCTGCCCAAGTAGCTTCTTCACCTGCAAAGATGGTAAAATTGTCTGTTCTGAATTCCGCACCAAAAGCTAAATTCGTTCCAATACCATCTCCTTTTTCATAGTATTTAGAAAAATCTAAACTAGTCGTATTTTGCGTTAAGGTATGTCCGCCCGCATCAATATCTGTTGGAGAAGCATCACCTAAAGTAGCGTTATTGGTTCCTTTTATAAAGTAGTGGAAATCATTTTTACCGATGGTATTATTCACGTCTACACTCCATCCCCCTTCTAATTGTTTTCTGACACCACCAGAGACAGAATTATCCGTAATGATAGAGGTAATTCTAGGCGTAAATCCACCAGGATATAAAGAAGCAACAGATCTATTATCTTCCGCGGCAGGCCCTCTTGTAAAAGCATAAGCATCTGTATCTCTATAGTTTTTACCACCAAAGAAATAAAATTCTGTATTGTCGCTAATTGGTATGGCACCATTCATAAAACCAGCGAAGCCACTAATTTCTGCTTCCCCCATTCCTCGTCTCCATGGCGCACCTGGTCTTAGTGTTTTTTCTCTATTGATAAATTCCGTTGTAAAATTGACAAAACCACCATCTGAGCCAATATCAAAACCATAGTTAGCAGCTACCTTATAAGTCGCCCCATCTAATCCTGGATAGTCGTTTCTAGTATCGGTACCACCAGCACCATCAACATCTGTATAATTACCCTCAATATTAGACGCTTCTGGATCAAAAGTGCCTGGAGGATTCGCATTGTATGCGCCCGCCGTTACGGAGCCAGTCAATTTATTAGTCCCTCTTCTTAGCACAATATTGATGACGCCTGCAATGGCATCAGAACCATACTGTGCAGCTGCACCATCTCTTAAGATCTCAATTCTTTCAATGGCAGCGGCAGGAATGGCATTAAAATCTGTACCAGTATTACCCAAACCTCTAGTACCAAAAATATTGATTAAAGAAGATTGATGTCTACGCTTTCCATTAATCAATACCAGAGTTTGATCTGGACCTAAACCTCTCAAGGAAGCAGGATCAATATGTTCCGCTCCATCAGCACCAGATTGCTTCGTCGCATTAAAGGAAGGCGCTAGGTATTGTAAAATACGATTTAACTCAATATTACCATTCTTTGTAGCTACCTCTTGAATATCAATGATATCTACGGCGACAGGCGTCTCTGTAGAAGTACGACGGTAACTTCTAGAACCAACCACTTGGACCGCACCTAAATTAATACCTTCTGATAATGCTACATTGACGACACTTTGGCCATTTAAATTGACGTCTGCATCTGTATATCCAGTATAGGTAAATAGTAAAGTAGCGTTACTGGATTGCACATCTAGACTATAATTACCATCAATGTCTGTAATGGTCCCATTGGAGGTACCTTGCTCTACAATATTTACACCTATAAGCGGTTCTCCTTGATCACTGGATACTTTACCCGTTACCGTAACCTGTGCGATCATGTAGGTGCTAATGGCTAAAAAGCTTAATAAAATGGAGATTTTTTTCATAAAAACGAAGATTAAGAAGCTGTTTAAACACTATTAAAAAGTGAACAACTTCGTTGATTTAATATAACTAGTGATTCAGTAGTATCCTGTTTATTACGTATGATAAGCAAAGATAATATTAGTTGTAATTTTTTAGCAATTTTGGTCGAATTTATACAATTTCTTCAAGGAACAGGCAACAACTTTCTGACAAATTCTTCGTTATAGTAGCGTAGTATGATATAAGATATAAAAACTTTTTTTATTTGACTGTTATATTATTTTTATTGAATATTACGCACACACCCCAATTCCATCCAATCCATATTTTGCCTTAATTACAGCCTACGATTCTTAAAAAACAAATAACTATCCTTACATCGTAGGGGGTATACTTATGAAGCCACTTCAATTACTTTTATTTTCTCTATTTACAACATTCCTTGTTCGACAAGCTGTTGCACAAAACTGTACGATTAGTTTTGATGGAGAATCTGACGTTTGTGCACTTGTGAATACCTCCTATTCTGCTACTATTCCTTCCAATATTACTTCCTTAGAATGGCAATTAGACGGCCTTGGTATTTCTGATCAAGAGACTATTGATATCAATTGGAAAGATTATGGGTATGGCACTTATAATTTATGTCTTAGCTCTACCGAGAATTGTAATAATGCGGCTATTGATCCTGATTGTAGGGTGATCACTGTGGAACCTATCCGTGTGGATAGTACCGTTTCCCTTTGTGAGGGTCGATTTATTAAAATATTTAATCAAATTAGTCCACAAAGAGATACCTCTTTTTCTTTGGCAGGGGTACACACTTATACTTACCAAGCAACGAATGGCTGTGATAGTCTGGTCACCTATAATTTAAGCAAGATTCCTGCAGCTAATATACAGCTTCCAGATACCTCGATTTGTGCTGGAGATTCGTATGTTCTAGGAGATTCGTTATATACCACTTCAGGAAGTAAGCAAAATTACCTAGCAGATCAAGATGGCTGCTTTACAAGTTTTCGATTAAATTTAGTAGTCAAAGAACCAATAGAAACGATGACGCCTGTTTTTGTCTGTCTAGAGGATGCGCCTTTTGAAATATGGAATACAACTTTTAGTGAGTCAGGGGTATATGAGAACGTTTTTACTGCTGCGGATGGCTGTGATAGTACCTCTATTATAGATTTAGTGATCTCTTCTGTTATTGACACGCTAGTTTTTGATACCTTATGTGCGGAGGATGTTTATTTAATTGGTGATACGAGTTTTATTTCGACAGGTACACACCTGTATACTTTTGAGAATGGTAGTTTTCAAGGCTGTGATAGTACGGTCACCTTAGACCTATTGGTGAAAGAAGAAATCGTAGAGATGATTCCATTGGAGGTGTGCGAAGGAGATGACCTGCCTATTGATCAAGATATAGTGACCTTGGATCGTATACCTGATACCGACAGTGTAGGCCTAGTAAATATTACGGGAACGGCTATTTCTGTTAATGGCTGTGATAGTACTATTTTTTATTCGATTACGATTAACCCGACACATTATACCAAAATAGATACTACGCTATGTTTTGATGAATCTATTACTATTGGAGGGAATGTTTTCTTTTCAAATACCGCTAATGTAATAACGCTGATGAATCAATACGGTTGTGATAGTATTGTGGATTATATCGTTAGGTCAACGACTACTAAACCCATTGAATTTACTTTTGAACAAGAGCTCTGTCCTGAAACAGATGATTTATTTATTGGGGATTCTTTAATTTCGGAAACAGGGCATTACGAAATTATTTTACCGAGTTATCAAGGTTGTGATAGCTTGGTGATAGCAGATATTATTGCATATAAATTAGAAGACTTGACCTATGAGTATGAAGATGTTCTCTGTACAGGAACGGTCTATGATAAAATAGAAGGTCAGTTTCTTACGCAAGGCGGTACTTATGTTTTTGACCATATAGAGTCTGCCAGTACGGGTTGTGATAGTATTATTATTTTAACTTTAATTGAAAATCAAGGCGAAGAAACATTTGATCGGATAACAGAAGATATTTGTGCAGGTGATTTCTTTGTACATCCAGATTTTCCAAAAGATACTTTACGGACAGAGAATATCCATCCGCTTTCCAAAATATTCCCAGAGACGTGTGAAAATTTCGATCTGGTGGTGACCATAGTTTTTAAAGATTCCATTCATGTGTCCACAAGCGAAATTTTATGTGAAGGAGATAGTATTGCAGTTGGAAGCAAATTTTATAAACAAGCAGGCGTCTTTATTGATACCCTTCAAAGAACGGGCCCAGTAGGCTGCGATAGTATTATTACTACGACAATTGAGTTAAGAGATTGTAATATAGAAATTGCCGAAGAAGTCAAACCTTCCGAATGTAATGGGGAAAGTACGGGTAGTATTCAGTTTGAAGTAACCGTGGGTAATCCGCCCTTTATCTACGAGTTATTACTGACCGAAAACGAGATTCTTGAAACAGGAATGGTGAATAGTTTATTGGAACCAATTCAGTTTGACAGTCTTGCTATTGGCACATATACGCTTATTCTTAAAGATACTGTCAATGCCTATAAGGAATTCTATTTATCAGTAGAACAACCAAATGAATTTACGGTAGACTGGAACGCTTCTGAATTTAATTCCTTCAATTTAGCCTGTGGTGGAGATGACGATGGCACCTTAGAATTGTTGCCAAATGGAGGGACGGCACCTTATCAATACGAATGGAGCAATGGAGGTACTACTGCTCTCCAAGATAACCTTTCTGCTGGCGTATATACGGTTACGATAACGGATGAGATGGGCTGTGAATATTTTGACTCTTTTGAAATGACAGAACCCGATTCTTTAAATCCTAATATTTCAGTCGACCTTCCAAATTGTTCTGATTTGTCTGCTGGAGAAATAGTCGTTCGATCTATCGATGGCGGCGTGGCCCCTTACTCTTATAAGATGGGTGGACATCCCGAATTTTCTACTCAAAGAAGTTATGGTGCTTTAGGACCAGGAGAATATACGCTGATCGCAAAAGATGATAATGGATGTACTTCTGAATTTGTAGCAGATATGCCGGAGCCAGAGATTCCGGAATTACTATTTGATCCGGATGTTTTTATTGATCTAGGAGATATAGTGACAGTGGACTTAGAATCAACTGTTCCATTAGTACGAACAGAATGGGATGGACCAGCAGGACTATCTTGTTATGATTGTGAAGATCCTTCTATACAACCAGTAGACTCCAAGATATTTATGGTGTCGGTCGTTTCCGTAGATAGTTGTGTTACTTCTAAAGAACTAACGATACACGTTAATAAAAAAAGAGATGTATTTGTCCCTAATATATTTAGTCCCAATGGAGATGGTTTAAATGATCGCTTAGTTATCTACGGCGGTCCTGAAGTGTTGAGTATTTTAGACTTTGAGGTCTATGATAGATGGGGATCAAAAGTGTTTTCTAAAACCAACCTTGCGGCGAATGTAGAGGAAGGTACCTGGGATGGTACTTTTGCGGGTAAGCGAATGCGAGCTGGCAGTTTTGTTTGGCTGGCCAGAATCGCCTTTATTGATGGAGAGGTAATGGAATATTATGGGGATGTGGTGATTAAATAGGTTTTTAATTGGAAGTCTGATTCTCGAAATATTGCTTTAGCAAGCTATCATATTCTCCAAGATTTTGTATGTTGTTCTTTATTCCATAAAATTCAGCATCAAGATAAGCTATGCTAAAGAAAGGTCTTCTATTTTTTTTCGTCTTACTTTTTGTAATAATTATAGGCGGCTATTCCTACATACAACGCCGCCTCAACCAACTCGCTCCGAGTCCAACAATTATAGAATCTCCTACAACGATTATTGGTTTCAATCATATTGGATTATCCGTAAATAATTTGGATAATATGCTCGATTTTTATCAAAGAGCCACCAATTTTGAACTGATAAAAAGAGAAAAAATTTATCAAAATAGCGCTGCCAATGCACTATTTAATCAAGATAGTATCAGCTATGAAGTAGCGATTTTAAAATCGCCAAATATGCTGTTGGAGCTGACTGAATTCAATAACAATACGGATACTCTTATTGAAAAGATGCCCCCTTACGGACCAGGCATGACACACACCTGCTATCAATCAGCGGCAAGTAATTCGGGCTACAATAAATTTGTACAAGCAGGAGTGGATTTATTAAGTCGTGGGGAGGAACCCATTGACTTAGGGGGCTATGGCGTGACTTATGCCTATGCCCATGATCCCGAAGGAAACATGCTGGAACTAGAACAAATGTCTTCACTAGTAATCTGGCTAAAGATCGGTAAAGATTGGTCCGACAAGAAAAAAATGTGGATGACCCAAGTAGGTATTATGACACCTAATATTGAAAGGTTGACATCTTTTTATAAAGAAGTATTAGAAATCGAACCTTATAGAGTTGGTTCCTATCCGCCCAGTGAAGCGGGGGCTAAAATCATTGACTTAGATGGTGTACCGATGAAAGGTGCTTGGTTTATGTTGGATGGAAAAGAAAAGAAGTTGGAATTGTTTCAATATGAAGCGCCTCATGCTACACCCAATACCAACTATAAACGAAAACCTACAGATTTAGGCTACGCTTACTCTTTTGAAGTTTTGGATATTCAAAAAGAATACCAACGCTTGAAATCAAAGGGCGTTGACTTTTTAAGTGCACCCCAACAATTAGATGCATTTTGGATAGTGTATGCCAATGATATAGATGGTAATGTGTTCTCTTTGCGACAAGCAATTGATAGCGCCTATTCTGCTCAAAATTTGTGATGAAGAGCAAAAGAATTCGTACTTCCATGTTCTAACAATTGTTGCTAGATGTTGACAATAATGAACACGGAGACACAGAGGACACAGAGTATAAACCATACACTTAACTCTGTGTGCTCAGTGCCTCCGTATTCTATAATCAACATCAAGTAAAAAAACTCCGTGTCCCAGTGTCTCCGTGTTCTAACGACGTCAACATCTAGTAAACTCAGTACCTCCATCATGAAGAAAATATTACTAAGCATCCTCTTTCTCATAGCCCTCCTCCTTATCGGTGTTGGCCTATGGTTCAATCACCAAATAACCAATATAGCGAAAGAATCTATTACAAGTGAGATGGATACGAAAAAGTTATTTGATACTCGCTGTGGAATTTGTCATAATGGGGGGAGTCCAGAAGCGCCCCTATTATCAGCCTTAAAATTACTTCCAGAAGAACGAATTTTAACGGCAATGAAAACGGGTATCATGAGAAACCAAGCATCGCTATTGACGGATGAACAGCATCAACAATTGGCGGCATATATTTCTGAGGTGGAGAAAAGGGATATAGAAAATGAAATAGTCAAGGGATTGTGTGCAAAGGAAGCTATCGCCTTTGATGATACCGCTGGACCTCAGGTGGACACTTGGGGAATGGGGCTAAAAAATCAACGCTATTACGATCAGCCAGATTTAAAAATCAATGCTAGTAATGTTGCCGATTTAGAATTGAGCTGGGTCTTTGCGTATCCAAATTCTTCCAGAGCTAGGGTACAACCAACCATTGCTGGAAATACCCTTTTTACAGCAAGTCAATTAGGTACGGTCTACGCATTAGATCGGGCAACTGGCTGTAGACGATGGACCTATCAAGCGGATGCAGAAATTAGAAGTGCTTTGGTGATTGATAGAGATAGCTTAGGGAAAGCGAGTCGATTGTATTTTAGTGATTTTAATGCCTTTGTTTATGCGCTTGATTTAGGTACTCAAAAATTACTGTGGAAAGTAAAAATAGACGAACATCCCAATGCTACGATTACAGGCACCTTAAGTATCTTCGAAGATCGATTATATATCCCTGTTTCTTCTACAGAAATTATTGAGTCTATTGATGAAAATTATCCCTGCTGTAGTTTTAGAGGATCTATGGTGGCTTTAAATAAAATAGATGGGTCTATGGTTTGGAAAACCTATACGATTCCAGAGACTCCTAGTCAACAAGGAACCAATAGCGCAGGTGTTCCAAGGATGGGCCCCTCGGGAGCGCCCATCTGGACATGTGTAACAATAGATACGCTCAGAAGGGCCTTATACATTGGAACGGGCGAAAATTATACCCGCCCCACCACCACGACCAGCGATGCGATTATAGCCTTTTCCTTGGATAATGGGGAAATAAAATGGGTGCAACAAACCATGACAGAGGATGCATGGAACGGCGCCTGTGTTACCTTATTTAGTCGGGCGAACTGCCCCGAAGAGGATGGCCCAGATGCAGATTTTGGCGCTCCACCAATTTTAGTAAATTCGAATGGTCGAGATCTACTCTTAGCTGGTCAAAAGTCAGGGACGGTCTATGCCATGGACCCAGATAATCAAGGTGCCATTGTTTGGCAACAACAGGTCAGTAGGGGAGGAACGATGGGTGGCATTCATTGGGGGATGGCGACCGATGAAACGACTTTATTTGTTCCAATAAATGACCGTGGACTATATGGAATCAATAAAGACATTCCTAAAAAACCAGGCATGCATGCGCTGAATGTAGCAGATGGAAAAAAACGATGGGCGACCATTGAAGAAGATCGTTGTCCGAGTTTTACGCTTAGAGGATGTGGGCCGGGTATCTCGGCGGCCATCACGCTTACCCCAGAAGTGGTGTATGGCGGCGCTTTAGATGGGATTATGAAAGCCTATGCTACTGCTGATGGTCGAGAGCTATGGGCCTATGATACGAAACGAGATTAT